>JANMMN010000299.1:0-18076 GCA_031373405.1 Actinomycetes bacterium | reverse complement strand
GCCGCGATCGTGCTCACAACGGCTCCGCCAGCGAGGCAATGGCCTGCAGCAGGGCCTCGGGACGAGGCGGGCAGCCGGGCACGTAGACGTCGACGGGCACGAGCTGGTCGACGCCCTTGGTGACGCTGTAGGAGTCCCAGTACGGCCCGCCGGAGTTGGCTCACGCGCCGAAGGACACGACCCGAGTGCCCGGGGGCATGGCGGCGTGAATGCGGCGCAGCGCAGGAGCCATCGCGTCGGTGCAGGTGCCGGCGATGACCAGGACCTCGGCGTCCGCACCAGGCTCGGACGGGATCGCGCCCTCGGCCCTCGCCGACCCGCTGCCCGCGATGGCGGCCATGAGCTCCACCGAGCAGCAGGCGAGGCCGACGTCCACGATCCGGACCGACAGCACGCGCCCCGCATGCTCGAGGTCGAGCCGCAACGGCACCGGAGCACCGCGCAATGGGAGCCCGAGCGACGGCAACGACAGCTCAGTCCGCACCGCCGCACCTCCCGCCCACGCCGTTGTCTACCTCCCTCCTCAGACCCTACTGAGCATCCGAGTGCTCCGGCACCGTGCTGACGCTGGGCAGCACGGCGTCAGGCTTGCCTTCCCACGAGCACGATCTGCGGATCGAATGGAGTATGATCTGCGGATCAGTGCGGGTACGATCTGCGGATCACAAGGGTGGCTGTGAGCTGCGGGTCGCAGGACGGGAGGCAGCGGGATGGCCTATCTGGCGCGTATCGCTGACGCCGAGCTGGCGGCACGGCTGGAGTCGTCCGGTGCCGTCCTCATCGAAGGCCCGAAGGCCTGTGGGAAGACCGAGACCGCTCGACAGCAGGCCGCCTCGGAGGTTCGTCTCGACGTCGACGAGCAGCAGCGCGCTGCAGCCGAAGTCACCCCCGACCTCGTCCTGGACCGACCCGCGCCCTTGCTGATCGACGAGTGGCAGCTGGTGCCGTCCATCTGGTCCCACGTCCGCCGCGCCGTCGACGACCGGAAGGCGCGCGGCCAGTTCATCCTCACCGGGTCAGCGACGCCCGACGACGACGTGGCACGGCATTCGGGCGCGGGTCGGATCGCAGTCCTGCGGATGCGACCCATGTGCCTCGCCGAGTCCGGACGCAGCACGTCGACCGTGTCCTTGACCAAGCTGCTGGACGGCACGACGCAGGGTGCGGCCGATCCCGGGCTCAGCGTGCCGGACCTGGCCGAGGCGATAGCCGTGGGTGGCTGGCCGGCCTGGCAGGGCTCGCCCGCCGCAACCGTCTCGCGCGGCCTGCGGGACTACCTGACCCAGGTCAGCCACGTGGACGTGCCAGCGGTGTCGGGCAGGCGTCGAGATCCGGCCAAGGTCAACGCTCTCGTGCGATCTCTGGCCCGCAACACCGCGAGTGAAGCCACGATCAAGACCCTCGCGTCCGACGCCACCGGCCCTGGCGAAACGCTGGACCGTGACTCCGCAAGTGCCTACCTCGCAACGCTCGAGCGACTGATGGTCGTGGAGGACCAACCGGCGTGGGCGCCGGCGATGCGCTCACGAGTGCAGTTGCGCTCCTCGCCACGGCGGCACTTCGTCGACCCGTCCCTTGCCGTCGCGGCCCTGCGCGCATCCCCCGCCAGGCTGTTGGGTGACCTTGCGTCGATGGGGCTGCTGTTCGAGTCGATGGTCGTGCGCGACCTGCGAGTGCTGGCGCAACCACTCGACGGACAGGTGCTGCACTACCGCGACAACAAGGGCCTTGAGGTCGACGCCGTCGTCACGTGCGACGACGGTCGGTGGGGAGCCTTCGAGGTCAAGCTCGGCCACACCCGCATCGACGAGGCGGCGGAGAACCTGCTCGCATTCGTCGGCAAGATCGACACGTCGGCCTGCGGTCAGCCCGGCGTCCTGGCCGTCGTCACCGGCACAGGCCTGGCGTACCGGCGCAAGGACGGCGTGCATGTCGTCCCGATCGGCACCCTCGGTCCCTGACCTCGTCCTTGCGCTTGGTGCAGCAGAACCAGGCGACCGTGAATCGGCGTCCGCCACGCGGGACCTGTGCGCGCGGGACGGGGCGCGGCAGGCGAGGATGGACCCCGGCGCGCAGGGTGGCTCTATCGATAAGCGTTCGTTAGAGTGGAACAGCGTTCCAGAACTGTCGGACGGTTGGCGCGAGCAGCGAGGCGGGAACAACGTGGGCAAGCAGGTGGTCCAGCTCAGCCGGGTCATCATCCGGTTCGCCGGGGACTCCGGCGACGGGATGCAGCTGACGGGTGACCAGTTCACCTCGCGGACGGCGTCGTTCGGCAACGACCTCTCGACGCTGCCCGACTTCCCCGCCGAGATCCGCGCCCCAGCAGGGACCCTGCCCGGCGTCTCGGCCTTCCAGCTGCACTTCGCCGACCACGACATCATGACGCCGGGCGACGCGCCCAACGTGCTCGTCGCGATGAACCCGGCAGCGCTCAAGGCCAACATCCGCGACCTGCCGCGCGGCGCCGACATCATCGTCAACACCGACGAGTTCACGACGCGCAACATGACGAAGGTCGGCTACGACACCAACCCGCTCGAGGACGACTCGCTCGCGTCGTACGCGCTGCACCCCATCCCGCTCACCTCGCTCACGGTCGCGGCGCTCAAGGGTTTCGAGGTGTCCAAGAAGGACGCCGAACGCGCGAAGAACATGTTCGCGCTCGGGCTCCTCTCCTGGCTCTATGCGCGACCCACCGAGGGCACCGTCACCTTCCTCAAGCAGAAGTTCGCGAAGAAGCCCGACATCCTCGCGGCCAACATCGCGGCGTTCGAGGCGGGCTGGTCCTTCGGCGAGACCACCGAGGACTTCTCGGTGCAGTACGAGATCAAGCCGGCCGTCATGCCCGCAGGTCGCTACCGCAACATGTCCGGCAACCTCGCGCTGTCCTACGGCCTCATCGCCGCGGCCGAGCGCGCGCAGCTGCCGCTCTTCCTCGGGTCCTACCCGATCACCCCGGCCTCGGACATCCTCCACGAGCTCAGCAAGCACAAGCGTTTCGGCGTGATGACCTTCCAGGCCGAGGACGAGATCGCGGGCGTCGGTGCCGCCATCGGTGCGTCGTACGGCGGGATGCTGGGCGTCACCACCACGTCGGGCCCAGGGGTCGCGCTGAAGTCCGAGGCGATCGGCCTCGCGGTGGCACTCGAGCTCCCGCTCGTCATCGTCGATGTGCAGCGCGGCGGGCCGTCGACCGGGCTGCCGACCAAGACCGAGCAGTCCGACCTGCTGCAGGCGATGTTCGGTCGCAACGGCGAGGCTCCGGTGCCGATCGTGGCGCCACGCTCGCCGGGTGACTGCTTCGACGCGGCGATCGAGGCGGTGCGCATCGCGACGACGTACCGCACCCCGGTGTTCCTGCTCTCCGACGGCTATCTCGCCAACGGTTCCGAGCCTTGGCGCATCCCGGACGTCGACACCCTGCCGGACCTCACGGTGGAGTTCGCCAGCACGCACAACCACACCAACGCCGACGGCAGCACGGAGTTCTGGCCGTTCCAGCGCGACTCGCAGACCCTCGCTCGGCCGTGGGCAGTGCCGGGCACGCCCGGTCTCGAGCACCGCATCGGCGGCATCGAGAAGGCTGACGGCACAGGCAACATCAGCTACGACGCCGACAACCACGACAAGATGGTGCGGCTGCGTCAGGCCAAGGTCGACGGCATCACGGTGCCCGACCTCGAGGTCGAGGACCCCACCGGCGACGCGCGCGTGCTGGTGCTCGGCTGGGGTTCGACCTACGGCCCGATCGGTGCGGCCGCGCGCCGCGTGCGCACCGACGGCATCCCGGTCGCGCAGGCGCACCTGCGTCACCTCAACCCCTTCCCGGCCAACACCGCCGAGGTGCTGCGCCGCTACGACAAGGTCGTCATCCCCGAGATGAACCTCGGTCAGCTCGCGCTGCTGATCCGCGGCAAGTACCTCGTGGACGCGATCGCCTACAACCAGGTGCGAGGCCTGCCGTTCAAGGCCGAGGAGCTCGCCGGAGTGATCAAGGACGTGGTGGCCAGTGTCTGAGCTAGTCGATCTCGGGTTCCCCTCGCTGTCGCTGGTCCCCAAGGCGCCCGAGAAGCAGAGCGCGAAGGACTTCAAGACCGACCAGGAGGTGCGCTGGTGCCCCGGGTGCGGTGACTACGCGATCCTGGCCGCCGTCCAGAGCTTCATGCCCGAGCTCGGGCTCGCGAAGGAGAACATCGTCTGGATCTCGGGCATCGGCTGCTCGAGCCGCTTCCCGTACTACATGGACACCTACGGGATGCACTCGATCCACGGCCGCGCGCCGGCGATCGCATCCGGGCTCGCGATGACGCGCCCGGACCTCTCGGTCTGGGTCGTGACCGGTGACGGCGACGCGCTCTCGATCGGTGGCAACCACCTCATCCACGCGCTGCGCCGCAACGTCAACCTCAAGATCCTGCTCTTCAACAACCGGATCTACGGCCTGACCAAGGGGCAGTACTCCCCCACCTCAGAGGTCGGCAAGGTCACGAAGTCGACGCCGATGGGATCACTCGACTACCCGTTCAACCCGGTGTCGCTCGCCATCGGCGCCGAGGCGTCCTTCGTCGCGCGCACCATCGACTCCGACCGCAAGCACCTCACCGAGACGTTGCGTCAGGCCGCACAGCACGACGGCACGGCACTGGTCGAGATCTACCAGAACTGCAACATCTTCAACGACGGTGCGTGGGATCCGCTCAAGGACTCCGACCACCGCGACAACCTCACCCTGCGCCTGCTGCACGGCGAGCCGATCACCCTCGTCGACGGCACGCGCGGCGTGATCCGGCAGGCCAACGGCAGTCTTGCGCTCGCCGACGTCGCCGAGGTTGGGCTCGACGCGATCCTGGTGCACGACGCGCACAACGCCGACTCGTCGATGGCGTTCGCGCTCTCGCGACTCTCGGACCCGATGACGCTGGCCAACACCCCGATCGGGGTGTTCCGCGACGTCGCGCGGCCGTCGTACGACAAGGCGTTCCAGGCCCAGCTCGCCACGGCACAGGAGAGCGGCAAGGGCGATCTCCGCGCCCTCCTAGCCGGCACGGACACCTGGGAGATCACCTAACCCCCAGCCCCCCACCCCTTCTCCGAGTTACACCTTGAACCGACCGGTTGAGGGCTCGAACCGGTCGGTTCAAGGTGTAACTCGCGGGCCAGGGGTCGGGTAGCGTCTCGCGTGCGATGAGCGACTCCCCCGGCACGACGAGTGACTCCCCCGGCGCCGCGGTGCAGACCGACGCCCAGAAGGCGCATGCGTCCACCCGGCTCGGGTTGCTGTTCGGGTTCGGTGCGTACGGGATCTGGGGGTTCTTCCCGCTCTACTTCCCCCTGCTCGAGCCGGCGTCGCCGATCGAGATCCTCAGCGAGCGGTTCGTCTTCTCCCTCGCCTTCATGGCGCTGATCCTCACCGTGACCCGGTCGTGGGCGCGGCTCACTCCGGTGCTGCGCGACCGACGAGTGATGCTCCTGCTCTGCGGTGCCGCGCTCGCGATCTCGGTCAACTGGGGCACCTACATCTGGGCGGTGAACGACGACCAGGTCGTCGAGGCCTCCCTCGGCTACTTCATCAACCCGCTCGTCCTCGTGCTCATCGGCGTGGTGCTCCTCGGCGAGCGGCTGCGCACGCTGCAGTGGGTCGCCGTCACGATCGCCACCCTCGCCGTCATCGTCCTCACGGTCGCGGTGGGCCGGCTCCCGTGGATCGCTCTCGTGCTCGCCTTCTCGTTCGCGCTGTACGGCCTGATCAAGAAGCTCGCCGGCGTCGACCCGCAGGCCAGCCTCACCATCGAGACCGCGGTGGCCTCGCCGTTCGCGCTCGCCTACCTCGTCTACCTGCAGACCTCCGGCGAGCTGGTGCTCTTCCACGACACGACGCAGACCACCCTGCTGCTCATGGGCACCGGCGTGATCACGGCGATCCCGCTGCTGGCTTTCGGCGGTGCCGCTAATCGACTGCCGCTCACCACGATCGGGCTGTTGCAGTACCTCACCCCGATGATCCAGTTCGCGATCGGGGTCTGGGTCGTGGGCGAGTCGATGCCCACGGCACGCTGGGCCGGCTTCGCGATCGTGTGGCTGGCCCTCGCTGTCTTCAGCTACGACGGCCTGCGCCAGGGCCGCATCAACCGAGCTGCGCGCAGGTCCGACACCGCCCCGGGTGCGCCTGCCGACACCGGGGTCGCGCCACCGATCTGACCCGCCCCGCGCCACCCTCCACCCCCGGGGCACGTGCGTTGCGTGTGCCGTGGGCCTCCTCCGGGGAAATCCCGGGGCACATTCAACGGGGGAGAGGGTCAGGTGCTTCGGTCAACTACGACGTCGCACAGCTGGGAGAGGGCTTCGGTCGCCGGGGTGTCGGGGAGGGCTGCCAGCTCGGCGCGGGCCGACTCGGCCCAGCGCAGGAGCTCGTCGCGGGCCTCGGCCATCGCGGGCGAGCGACGCAGCAGGGTGAGGGCCTCGGCGTGGAGGTCGTCGTCGACGAGCGGGCCGGCGAGCAGCTCGCGCAGCCGAGCCGCGTCTCGGACGCCGTCGGGACCGTCGCTCGCCGCGTCCGCGTCGGTACGCCGCAGTGCCAGGAGCACGGGCAGCGTGCGGACCCCCTCGCGCAGGTCGGTGCCGGGAGTCTTGCCCGACTCCTCGGACTCGCTGGCGATGTCGAGCAGGTCGTCGGAGAGCTGGAAGGCGACGCCGAACTTCTCGCCGTACGCCGAGATCGCGACCGCGACGCTCTCGGGGGCGCCGGAGGTCATCGCACCCATGCGGCCTGCGGCGGCGATGAGCGATCCGGTCTTGCCGGCCAGCACGTCGAGGTGGTGCGCGACCGGGTCCTCGCCGTCGGCGGGGCCGACCGTCTCACGGATCTGACCGGTGCACAGCCGCTCGAAGGTGCGGGCCTGCAGCCGCACGATGTCGGTGCCGAGGTCGGCGGCGATGTCGGCGGCGCGGGCGAAGAGGAAGTCGCCGGTGAGGATCGCGACGGTGTTGTCCCAGCGCGCGTTCGCCGACGGGGCACCGCGACGCAGCGGTGCCTCGTCCATCACGTCGTCGTGGTAGAGGGTCGCGAGGTGCGTGAGCTCGGCGACGACGGCACCGGGCACGTTGCCGGCCGACTGCGGGTCGCCGTACTGCGCGGCCACCAGCGCCAGCAGCGGTCGGAAGCGCTTGCCGCCGGCGTTGACGAGGTGGCTCGAGGTCTCGGTGACGAACGGGTAGTCGCTCGTCACCGCTCTGCGCAGGGCGATCTCGACATCGTCGAGCCCGGAGCGCAGCGCGTCGGCGAGGTCGGGGTCGACGTGCGAGAGCCCGAAGGGAAGTCCCTCGGTCATCGCTGCACGCCTCCTCGTCGTCGCGTCGTCACCGGACGAAGATGCCGGCCTGGTCGACGAGGTTGAGCACCAGCTGGGGCAGCACCCCGATGATGAGCGTGAGTGCCACCGCGACGGTGATGGCGAACGTGGTGAAGCTGCTCGGCACCACCACGCTCGGCCCACCCTCGGCCGCCGGCTCGTTGAAGAACATCAGCACGATCACGCGCACGTAGAAGAACGCCGCGACGGCGCTCGCGATCACGCCGACCACCACGATCGGCGTCGCGCCACCCGCGATGCCGGCGGTGAAGACCGCGAACTTCCCGGTGAAGCCGCTCGTGAGCGGGATGCCCGCGAACGCCAGCAGGAACAGCGCGAAGGCGCTCGCGACCAGCGGCGAGCGCTTGCCGAGACCGGCCCACTGCGAGAGGTGCGTCGCCTCGCCGGTGGAGTCGCGCACCAGCGTCACGATCGCGAAGGCGCCGATCGTCGCGACGCCGTAGGCGAGCAGGTAGACCATCGTGCCCTCGAGCCCGGCCTGGTTGGTCGCGATGACACCGACGAGCATGAAGCCGGCCTGCGCGATCGAGGAGTAGGCGAGCATCCGCTTGATGTCGGTCTGGGTGAGGGCGAAGAGCGTGCCGACGATCATCGTGAGCGCCGCGATCACGTACATCATCGGACGCCAGTCCCAGCGGATCCCGCCGAGCGCGACGTACATGACGCGCAGCAGCGCACCGAACGCGGCGACCTTCGTGCACGCCGCCATGAATCCGGTGACCGAGGTGGGTGAGCCCTGGTAGACGTCCGGGGTCCACTGGTGGAACGGCGCGGCACCGATCTTGAACAGCAGCCCGACCGCGAGCAGCGCGGTGCCGATGATGACGAGCCCCGAGTCGGACGCCGAGGCCGTGAGCGCGTCGGCGATGCCGCCGAGCGACACCGTGCCCGCGAAGCCGTAGAGCAGTGCGGTGCCGTAGAGGAAGAACGCGGAGGAGAACGCACCGAGCACGAAGTACTTGAGCGCAGCCTCCTGCGAGAGCAGCCGACGGCGACGGGCGAGGCCGGCCATGACGTAGAGCGGCAGCGAGAGCACCTCGAGCGCGACGAACATGGTCAGCAGGTCGGTCGACGCCGGGAAGAGCAGCATGCCGCCGACGCAGAACAGGAACAGCGGCCACACCTCGGTCTGGAGCCACCCGAGCCGGGTGAACGCCTGCTCGTCCTCGGAGCCCGGGAGCGCCGAGGAGCGCGGCGCGAACGAGTCTCCGGCTGGGTCGACCTCACGCTCGGCCATCACGAGCGCCGCGATCGCGGCGAGCACGAGGATCGTCCCCTGCAGGAACAGCGTGGGGCCGTCGACCGCGACGGAGCCCAGCGCGACGACCGCGTTGGTGCCCCGCGCCGCCACCACACCGACGAACGCACCCGCGAGTGCTCCGAAGGTGAGGACGAGCTGGAGGGTACGACGGTAAGGCTCGGGCGAGAACGCCTCGATCAGCACCGCGATCACGGCAGCCGCGAACACGATGAGGATCGGTGCGAGCGCGGCGTAGTCGATCTGCGGTACGTCGAAGGATCCCGCGGCCGCGAGCATGGCGTTCACTTCGCTGTCCCTTCAGCGAGCGGCGCCACCGCGGGCGCCGGGTCGCTCGCGTCGACCGCCTGCATCACCCGGTCGACCGCCGGGTTGATGACGTCGAGCACGGGCTTGGGGTAGAAGCCGAGCGCGACGATGACGACGAGGAGGGGCGCGATCGCGAGCACCTCACGGCCCCGCAGGTCGTGCACCTTCTCAGCGACGATGTCGGGCGTCGGCCCGGTCATCGTGCGCTGGTACATCAGCAGGATGTAGAGCGCCGCGAGGACGATGCCGATCGTGGCGATGGCACCGGCCCAGACATAGCGCTCGAAGGTGCCGACGAGGACGAGGAACTCGCTGACGAAGCTCGACAGACCCGGCAGCGCGAGCGAGGAGAGCCCGGCGAGCAGGAAGGTGCCGGCGAGCACCGGGGCCACCTTCTGCACGCCGCCGAAGTCGTCGATGAGCCGCGACCCTCGACGGCTGATCAGGAAGCCGGCGATGAGGAACAGCGCGGCGGTCGAGAAGCCGTGGTTGACCATGTAGAGCGTCGATCCGCTCTGGCCCGTCGTCGTCATCGCGAAGATGCCCAGGGCGATGAAGCCGAAGTGCGAGACGGAGGTGTAGGCGATGAGTCGCTTGAGGTCGGTCTGTCCGATCGCGAGCAGCGCGCCGTAGATGATGCCGACCACCGCGAGCACGAGCACGAGCGGCGTGGCCCACTGCGAGGCGCCGGGGAACAGCTCGAGGCAGTAGCGCAGCATGCCGAACGTGCCGACCTTGTCGAGCACGCCGACGAGCAGCACGGCGGTGCCCGGTGTCGACTCGGCCGCGGCGTCGGGCAGCCAGGTGTGGAACGGCACGAGCGGAGCCTTGATCGCGAAGGCGACGAAGAACCCCACGAACAGCCACTTCTGGGTGTCGACGGGGATGTCGAGACCCGCGAGCGTCGTGAAGTCGAACGTGCCCGTGCCGGTGAGGTCGGCGCTCACGACGTACAGCCCGATCAGGGAGGCCAGCATCAGCAGGCCGCCGAAGAGCGAGTAGAGCAGGAACTTCACGGCGGCGTAGTTGCGGCGTGGGCCGCCGTAGCGCCCGATCAGGAAGTAGACCGGGACGAGCATCGCCTCGAAGAACACGTAGAACAGGAAGACGTCGGTGGCCGCGAAGACGCCGATCATCGCCGCCTCGAGCACGAGGATCAGCGCGATGTAGCCCTTGACCGAGCCGCGGGCATCGTCGGCGTCGTCCCAGCCGGCGAGCAGCACGACGGGCACGAGCGAGGTCGAGAGCGCGACGAGCACGAGCGCGATGCCGTCGAGCCCCATCGCGAACTGCACGCCGAACGACGGGATCCAGTCGTAGGCGAACCCGAGCTGGAAGCTCCCGGCGTCGGCGACCACGAACTGCAGCGCGAGCACGATGGTGAGGGCGAAGACGGCGAGCGAGCTCGCCAGCCCGACCTGCTTGGCCAGCTGGGGGTTGTCCTTGGGCAGCGCCATCACCGCGAGCGCCCCGACGAGCGGCGCCACGAACAGCACGAGGAGCCAGTTCATGCTCACAGCCTCACCAGGATCAGCGCGGCGACCACGAGCGTGGCTCCACCGAGCATGGACAGCGCGTAGGACCGGGCGAAGCCGGTCTGCAGGCGTCGGGCGCGGCCCGACAGGCCACCGATGGTCGCGGCCGTGCCGTTGACGACGCCGTCGACCACCCGGTTGTCGAACCACACCAACCAGCGGGTGAGGTACTGACCGGGCCGCATGAGCACAGCCTCGTTGACGGCGTCGCCGTAGAGGTCGGCCCGCGCAGCCCGGACGAGCAGATTGCCGGCGGGCGCTGTCTCGGGCACCGCGCGCCGGTCGTAGAGCACCCAGCCGAGCACGGCGCCGACGAGGACGATCGCGAGCGCGGACCCGGTGATCAGGGACGCCGAGACGCCCGCCGGCTCCGCGAACCCGGTGACCGGCTCGAGCCAGTGCTCGATCGCGCCGTTGTAGGCGAGCAGGAAGCCACCGACGGCGGAGAGCAGGGCGAGGATCGCGACCGGTCCCATCATCAGCCACGGCGACTCGTGCGGGTCGACGTCGTCGGTCCAGCGCGCCTTGCCGTGGAAGGTCATGACGAACAGCCGGGTCATGTAGAACGCCGTGATGCCCGCGCCGATCAGCGTCACCAGGCCGGTGATCGTGTTCTGCGAGAAGGCGGCCTCGATGATCTTGTCCTTGGAGTAGAACCCGGCGAACGGCGGGATGCCGAGGATCGCGAGGTAGCCGGCTCCGAAGGTGACCCAGGTCGTCATCATCACCGGGCGCAGTGCGCCGAAGCGGCGCATGTCGACCTGGTCGTTCATGCCGTGCATGACCGAGCCGGCGCCGAGGAACATGTCGGCCTTGAAGAAGCCGTGCACGACGAGGTGGAAGATCGCGAACGCGTAGCCGACCGGGCCGAGGCCGGCCGCCAGGATCATGTAGCCGATCTGGCTCATCGTCGAGCCGGCGAGCGCCTTCTTGATGTCGTCCTTGGCGCACCCGATGATCGCGCCCATGACCAGCGTGATCCCACCGACGATCACGACGGCGGTCTGCGCGGTCGGCGCGGCGTTGAAGATCGCGTTGGAGCGCACGATCAGGTAGACGCCCGCGGTGACCATCGTCGCCGCGTGGATGAGCGCCGAGACCGGGGTCGGGCCCTCCATCGCGTCGAGCAGCCAGGACTGCAGGGGGAACTGCGCCGACTTGCCGCAGGCGGCGAGCAGCAGCGCCAGCCCGATCCAGGTCAGCGTCGACTCGTCGGCCTCACCGGCTGCGCCGAGGACGCCGTCGAAGGTCACCGAGCCGAAGGTGACGAACATCAGCAGGATCGCGAGCGAGAGCCCGACATCACCGACCCGGTTGACGACGAACGCCTTCTTCGACGCCACCGCCGCCGTCTCGCGCACGAACCAGAACCCGATGAGCAGGTAGGACGCGAGGCCCACGCCCTCCCAGCCGACGTAGAGCAGGAGGTAGTTGTCGGCCAGCACCAGCAGCAGCATCGAGGCGACGAAGAGGTTGAGGTAGCCGAAGAACCGACGACGGTCGCGGTCGTGGCTCAGATAGCCGACGGAGTAGATGTGGATCAGGGTGCCGACGCCGGTGATCAGCAGCACGAAGGTCATCGAGAGCTGGTCGAGGCGCAGGTCCGCCGGCACCTCGAAGCGCCCGACCGCGATCCAGTCGAAGAGGTGCTGGCGGATGCTGCGCTCCTCGGCCGGCCGGCCGAGGAGGCCGAAGAACAGCAGCACCGCGACGACGAACGAGGCACCCGAGGCGAGCACGCCGAGCCAGTGACCCCAGGCATCGGTACGCCGGCCGCCGAGCAGCAGCACGGCAGCGCCGAGCAGCGGCAGGCCGATCAGCAGCCAGGTCAGGGTGAACACCCCGCTGGCGGCCTGGACCGCAGCTGGTCCCTCTGTGGCGAGGGTGACCGCGCCCGAGAACGGTGACACGACGACAGACCCCTCAGTACTTCAGCAGGTTGGCTTCGTCGACCGAGGCCGACCGGCGGGTGCGGAAGATGGTCATGATGATCGCGAGACCCACCACGACCTCGGCTGCCGCGACGACCATGACGAAGAAGGCGATGACCTGTCCGTCGAGGTTGCCGTGCACCCGGGAGAACGAGACGAACGCGAGGTTGCAGGCGTTGAGCATGAGCTCCACGCACATGAAGACCACGATCGCGTTGCGACGCGTGAGCACGCCGACCGCGCCGAGGCTGAACAGGATCGCGGAGAGGTAGAGGTAGTTGGCCGGGTTCATGACTCGACCTCCTCGTCGTGGGCGGGGCCCACGGCCTCGCCCTTGGCGAGCGCGACGACCCGGGCGGTGTCGACGTGGTCGACGCCGACCGCCGCGCTGACGCCGCGCAGGGTCTCGGGCACCGAGCGGTCGGTGGGGGTGCCGTCGGGCAGCAGGGCCGGCGTACCGATCGCGTTGTGCCGGGCGTAGACGCCGGGTCCGGGGAGGTTCTGCGCGTGACCGGAGAGCACCCGCTCCTCGGAGAGCTGACGCTGGGTCTTGCGCGGGGTGTAGTGCTCACGGTGCGCGAGCACCATCGCCCCGAGCGCGGCCGTGATGAGCAGGGCCGAGGTGACTTCGAAGGCGAGCACGTAGCGGCCGAAGATCAGCCGCGCGATGCCCTGCACGTTGCCGCCGTCGGTCGCGTTGGCGACCTCGACGCCGACCGGGTCGATGACCGCCTGGCCGATTCCGGCGAGCAGCAGACCGGCGAAGCCGAGCCCGAAGACGACGGCCGCGATGCGTTGGCCCTTGATGGTCTCCGCGAGGGAGTCGGAGGAGTCGACGCCGACGATCATCAGCACGAACAGGAACAGCATCATGACAGCGCCGGTGTAGACGACGATCTGCGTCATCCCGAGGAACGGCGCCCCCTGAGCGACGTAGAGCACCGCGAGGGCCATCATCGTGGCCGCGATGAACAGCGCGCTGTGCACCGCACGACGGGAGAGCAGCATCCCGAGGGCGCCGACGACGGCGATGGTCGCGCACACCCAGAAGGTGATGATCTCGCCGTTGTTGCCGGAGGTCTCGACGGCTGCGAGCAGGTCGCTCATGGCGTCTCCCCCTCGTCGTTGCGCGGTCCGGTCCAGGTGCCGAGACGACGCGCCTCGGCCTCGCCGGACTGCACCGCGACAGCACGGGTGACCTTGCCGAGGTAGTAGTCGGTCTCGGTCGTGCCGGGCACCATCTGGTGCGGCGCGGGCACCATGCCCGCGAGCATCGGGCCGAGGAGGTCGTGCTTCTCGAAGATCAGGTCGGCGCGGTTGTTGTCGGCGAGCTCGTACTCGTTGGTCATCGTGAGCGCACGCGTCGGGCACGCCTCGATGCACAGCCCGCAGAAGATGCAGCGCAGGTAGTTGATCTGGTAGACGCGGCCGTAGCGCTCGCCGGGGCTGAAGCGCTCCTCGTCGGTGTTGGGTGCGCCCTCGACGTAGATCGCGTCAGCGGGGCAGGCCCACGCGCACAGCTCGCAGCCGATGCACTTCTCGAGCCCGTCGGGGTGCCGGTTGAGCTGGTGGCGGCCGTGGTAGCGAGCCTGCGTGGGCGTCTTGACCTCGGGATACTGCTCGGTCGTCACGCGCTTGAACATCTGCGTGAACGAGACGCCGAACCCGCGGAAGAACCTCCGCTCGTCACTCATGCGGATCACCCTCCCCCTCGGTCGGCGTATCGCTGTCGGCCTCGGTGGAGGCCAGGACCGCGGCGGTGACGGTCGCCTTGGCGCGACGGGTCACGGTGAGCTCCTGACCGGGCAGGGGCGGGACGGGGTGACCGCCCGCGAACGCGTCGAACGGCTCCGGCTCGGCGCCGGCATCGTCGGCCTCCTCCGGGCCACGGCGTACGTCGAGGACGAAGGCGAAGACGGCGATGACGAACAGCACGAGACCGAGCCAGATCAGCGTGGTGCGCAGGTCGGCGCCGTACTCGTTGCGCACGCCGCGCCAGGCGGCGACCAGCAGGATCCACACGATCGAGACGGGGATGAGCACCCGCCAGCCGAACTTCATGAACTGGTCGTAGCGCAGCCTCGGCAGGGTGCCGCGCAGCCACACGAAGACGAACAGGATCGCGAAGATCTTGCCGAGGAACCACAGGACCGGCCACCAGCCCTCGTTGGCGCCGGGCCACACGGTGGAGATGGGAGCAGGTGCGCGCCAGCCGCCGAGGAACAACGTGATGGAGACGGCCGCGACGTTGATCATGTTGACGTACTCGGCGAGGAAGAACATCGCCCAGCGCAGCCCGGAGTACTCGGTGTGGAAGCCGGCGACGAGCTCACCCTCGGCCTCGGGGAGGTCGAACGGCGCGCGGTTGGTCTCACCGACCATGGAGATCAGATAGATGATGAACGACGGCGCGAGCAGGAGCGCGTACCACCAGTCGGCCTGAGCGGCGACGATCTGCGAGGTCGACATCGACCCGGCGTAGAGGAACACCGCGACGAACGAGAGGCCCATCGCGATCTCGTAGGAGATCATCTGGGCGCTCGAGCGCAGCCCGCCGAGCAAGGAGTACGTCGAGCCGGACGACCAGCCGGCGAGCACGATGCCGTAGATGCCGATCGAGGCGATCGCGAGGATGTAGAGGACCGAGACGGAGAAGTCGGTGAGCTGCAGCGGCGTCTCGACGCCGAAGATGCTCACGACCGGGCCGATCGGGATCACCGCGAAGACCAGCATCGCGGCGGCCGCAGCGAGGATCGGCGCGAGCAGGTAGACCACCGTGTCGACGTTCTTCGGAGTGATGCCCTCCTTCAGCGCCAGCTTGATGCCGTCGGCGATGGGCTGAAGCAGACCGAGGGGCCCGGCGCGGTTGGGGCCGCTGCGCTGCTGCATCCGCGCGACGACGCGCCGCTCGAACCAGGTGGTGAACAGCGTCAGCAGGAGCAGCGCGACGAAGATGACCAGCGCCTTGAGCACGACGAGCCAGAACGGGTCGCGCCCGAAGATCTCCAGGCTCGACTGGTCGGCTGCGAGAAGGGCGTTCACGCGGCACCTCCGCTGATCCGCACGAGGTCGCCGTGGCCCGCGCCGAGGGTGACGCGCGGCGTGGAGCCGTCAGAGTTGGCCGGCAGCCACACCACGCCGTCGGGCATCGCGGTGACGAGCAGAGGCACCGTGATCGAGCCGGCGTCGGTCGAGACGGTGACCTCGCCACCGTCGGCGAGGCCGAGCGTGTCGGCCGTGCCCGGCGAGACCCGCGCGACCGGGGTGCGCGCGGTGGCGAGCAGGTAGGGATCGCCCTCCTGCATCAGGCCGCGGTCGAGCAGCTGACGCCAGGTGGCCAGGACGACCTCACCGGTGCCCGGTGTCGCGGACGCCTCGAGCGCCACGCTGGGAGCCTCGGCCCGCTCGCCCGACCACGCACCGAAGGCGGCGATCTCGGCGCGCAGCGACGCGGCGTCACCGCGACCGAAGGCGATGCCGAGCTCCGCTGCGAGCATGGCGAGCACCCGGGAGTCGGGCAGGGTCAGCGCGTCACGGTGCACCTGCGCGAACTCGCGCGGCCGGCCCTCCCAGTCGAGGAACGTGCCGACCTTCTCCGCGACGGCGGCGACGGGGAGCACGACGTCGGCGCGCGCGGTGACCTCGGAGTGATGCTGCTCGAGCGACACCACGAACGGTGCGTCGTCGACCGCGGCGAGGAAGGCGAACGGGTCGGCGAGGTCGTGCGCCTCGACCCCCGCGACGAGCAGAGCGCCTACCGTGCGCCCCACCGTGCTCGGGTCGGTGGCCGCGGCGACCGCCTCGAGGTCAGCAACGATCGCGGCGACGACCATGTCGAGGTCGCGGCCTGCGGTGCTCGGCAGCCCATCGGCAGTGACCCCCCACACGCGGGCGGCGTCGGCACGAGCAGCCTCGTCACCGAGCGGACGACCACCGGGCAGGAGACCGGGGAGCGCACCGGCGTCGAGCGCACCGCGCTCACCCGCGCGACGCGGCACCCAGCCGAGCCGGGCACCGGTGGCAGCCGCGAGGCGGGCGGCGGCGGAGAGCGCGCCGGCCGACTGCGCGAGGCGCTCACCGACGAGGAGCACGGCACCGGGCTCGCGCAGCAGGCGCGCCGCGTCGGCGACGTCACCCGAGCTCGACGCCGCATCGGCCAGCGCATCGAGGGTGGCAGCCTCTGCGCCCGGCACGGTCGCGAGCACGCGCCCCTGCACCTTCGTGATGCCGGTCGAGGCGAACGCCGCCACCGAGAACACTCGCAGCGCACCCGAGCGCGCGGCCTTGCGCAGCCGCAGGAACACCATCGGCGACTCGTCCTCGGCGTCGAGACCGGCGAGCACCACGACCGGAGCCGTCTCGAGGTCGGCGTACGTCGGCCCGACCGGGCGACCCGCGACGAGCGCGGAGAGGAACGCCGACTCCTCGGCGGTGGAGGGGCGCGCCCGGAAGTCGATGTCGTCGGTGCCGAGCACGACGCGCGCGAACTTCGCGTAGGAGTAGGCGTCCTCGAGGGTCAGTCGACCGCCGGTGAGCACCGCGCTGGTCGCGCCGGCAGCCTTGAGCCCCGCAGCCGCGATCGAGATCGCCTCGGGCCACGACGCGGGGACGAGCTCGCCGTCCTCGCCGCGCACGAGCGGGTGCTCGAGGCGACCGCTCTCCGCGTAGCCGAAGGCGAAGCGGCCCTTGTCGCAGTTCCACTCCTCGTTGACCTCGGGCTCGTCCCACGCGAGCCGGCGCAGCACCGTGGAGCGGCGTACGTCGGTGCGCAGTCCGCACCCCGAGGCGCAGTGCTCGCACACCGTCGGGGTGGAGGTGAGGTCGAAGGGGCGTGAGCGGAAGCGGTACTTCGCGCTCGTGAGCGCGCCCACGGGGCAGATCTGCACCGTGTTGCCGGAGAAGTAGGAGTCGAAGGGCTGGTCGCTCGACGTCCCGACCTGCTGCTGGGAGCCGCGCTCGAGCAGGTCGATGAACGCGTCGCCCGCGATCTGCTCGGCGAAGCGCGTGCACCGCGCGCACGACACGCAGCGCTCGCGGTCGAGCAGGATCTGCGCGGAGATGTTGATCGGCTTGGGGAACGTGCACTTGACCGCGTCGAAGCGGGTCTCACCGCGGCCGTGGCTCATGGCCTGGTTCTGCAGCGGGCACTCGCCACCCTTGTCGCAGATCGGGCAGTCGAGCGGGTGGTTGATGAGCAGGAACTCCAGCACGCCCTGCTGCGCCTGCTCGGCGATCTCGGAGGTGACCTGGGTCTTGACCTTCATGCCCTCGGCGACGCTGACCGCGCACGCCGGCTGCGGCTTGGGCTGGCCCTCGATCTCGACCAGGCACATCCGGCACGCCGCGACCGGCTCGAGCAGCGGGTGGTCGCAGAAGCGCGGGACGGCGACACCGAGCTGCTCGGCGACGCGGATCACCAGCGTGCCCTTGGGCACGGTGATCTCGACGCCGTCGACCGAGAGCGTGATCCCGGTGGGCGCGGTGGCGGGCGACTGGGCGCCCGAGGCTGTGACGGTCATCGCGCTGCGGCTCCCGCGAAGACGGTGGCGGCGACCGGGTCGAAGAGCTCGTCGGCCGGGGTGTGCGTGCCCGCGAGGAACTCCTCGCGGAAGTACTTCAGCGCCGGGGCGTACGGCGTGGCCGCAGCATCTCCGAGCGCACAGAAGGATC
>JANMMN010000077.1:0-8232 GCA_031373405.1 Actinomycetes bacterium | reverse complement strand
GCGGTGGGTCGAGTCATGACGCGGCGGACGACCTGGGTCGTCCGAACGCCGCGTCGGATGATGTGCGGGACGCTGTCCTGCGTCGCACGTGGCATGCGGTCCGGCGCCGCCGTGACCGCTGGTGCTGAGGGAGTCGTGGCTGTCGCAGCCATCGCCGGCGCAATCGCGGCGGGTACGACGAAGGCGAGGATCGTCACGGCGCTGGTGATGGTGCTCGCGATGCGGAGCGGGCGGCGCACGGGACCCGACGGGAGCGACATCGAGTCGCTTCCGTTCGCGGTCCGTGGTGCGCGCATCCTGCGCGTCCCCTCGCGAGACCGGGGCTCGCAACCCACCAGTTCGGGCCACCGGTGTCGGCGCCGTCCGAGAAGTCGGCGCCGATGCGCGTGAAGGTAGACCCGTCTCGGCCCGACGTAAATGGGTTAGGGCAACCTGGCCCGAAGATTCACGTCTCGGTGGTCGGCCGCTCACCCTGCGTTGCCATGTACGCGCTCCCATTCCCATAGAACGCCGGATGTACGAATTGCTCGATCAGTCTTTCGCCTCTCGCGAGTCGTCCGAATGATCCCTCTTCGGCGCAGTCACGGTGCCGGCGTGAGCGGTCAGCGACGGGTCGCGGCGTACCGCTGCCCAGCTGGCCAGTGCGGTGACCACGAGGATGCCCAGGATCACCAGCAGCGAGACGTTGGTGGGGATCTTCGGGAACACCGGGTTGAGCTCGTGCGCCCACAGCAGGATCAGCTTCACGCCGATGAAGATGAGGATGATCGACAGGCCGAGCGAGAGGTAGACGAGCTTGTCGAGGAGTCCCTTGAGCAGGAAGTACAGGGCTCTGAGGCCGAGGAGCGCAAACGCATTCGCGGTGAAGACGAGGTAGGGCTCCTGCGTCACGCCGAACGTCGCCGGGATCGAGTCGAGCGCGAAGAGCAGGTCGGTCGACCCGATCGCGATCATCACCAGGAACAGGGGTGTCGCGACCCGTTTGCCGTCGATGCGGGTGAACAGTCGCGATCCGTCGTACTGGTCGGTGACGGGCACGATCTTGCGCACCTGCCGGACGACCATGTTGTCTTCCGGGTTGGGGTCCTCGTTGCGGTGGCGCAGCAGCCCGATCCCGGTCCAGATCAGGATGGCGCCGAAGATCACGAAGGTGAAGGCGAACGCCGCCAGCGCCGCCGCGCCGATCGCGATGAAGATGGCCCGGAAGATCAGCGCGAGCACCACCCCGACGAGGAGCACCCGTTGGTGGTAGATCGACGGCACCGCGAACTGGGTCAGGATGATGACGAAGACGAACAGGTTGTCGACGCTGAGCGACTTCTCCACGAGGTACGCCGCGAAGTACTGGGTGCCGAAGTCGGAGCCGGCGACCGCCCAGACCCCCGCTCCGAACGCCACCGCGATGACGATGTAGAAGATCGACCAGAGCGCTGCCTCGCGGAACTCCACATCGTGCGGCTTGCTGCTGACGGTCAGGAAGTCCAGCGCCACGAGCGCCACGATCGCCGCGATGGTCGCGACCCAGATCCCGGTGGTGATGTCCATGATCGGAAACCCTATTCGGCCTCGGCAACTTCCTCACGTCGGGACACCACGAGGCTCGCGACCGCCGTGACGGTGAGCACGATGATGATGAACGCCAGGCTGAAACCGATGGACGGCACGGGCACGTCCACCGGTTGCCCTCCGTTGATGAAGGGCACGGCGTTGGTGTGCAGCGCCTCGAGCACGAGCTTCACGCCGATGAAGCCCAGCACGATCGAGAGCCCGACCGAGAGGAAGATCAACCGGTTGAGCAGGTCGCCGAGCAGGAAGTAGAGCTGGCGCAGCCCCAGGAGGGCGAAGACGTTGGCGGCGAAGACGATGTAGGGCTCGTCGGTGAGGCCGAAGATCGCTGGGATCGAGTCGAGCGCGAAGAGCAGGTCGGTCGTCCCGAGCGAGAGCAGGACGACGACCATCGGCGTCCACAGCCACTTGCTCTCGACCATGACGCGCAGCTTCGTCCCGTGGAAGTCCGGGGTCGAGGGCAACACCCTCGCGAACCACCGGACCAGACGGTTCTCCTGATACTCGTCGTCGTCGGTCTCGCCCTCCGATGCCAGCTTGATCGCCGTCCAGATCAGGAAGGCGCCGAAGATATAGAAGACCCAGGAGTAGCGGGCAATGATGACCGCACCGAGCGCGATGAAGATCGCGCGCAGCACGAGGGCGATCACGATGCCCCACATGAGCGCGGACTGCTGCAGCTCACGGGGCACGTAGAACCTGGCCATGATCAGCAGGAACACGAACAGGTTGTCGACCGACAGGCTGTACTCGGTGATCCATCCTGCGAAGAACTCCACCGAGTGCTGACGGCCGGCGAACACCCACAGTGCGAGGCCGAATGCGATGGCCAGCCCGATGTAGAGGCTGAGCCAGCGCACGCACTCTGCGGTGCTGGGGATGTGCGGACGGCGACCGACGATGAGCAGGTCGACCACGAAGAGCGCCGCGTAGAGCGCCAGGGTCAGTGCCCAGATCCAGCCGGGGATGTTCACAGGGCGGCGTCGTCCTCGTCAGGTGGTCGGGTGGGGTGCCACATCCTCGCACGCCGGTCAGGCATGGCCCGCTGCCTGCATCGAGCGGAGCTCCTTCTTCAGGTCCGACACCTCGTCGCGCAATCGCGCTGCCACCTCGAACTGGAGCTCGGCGGCGGCGGCGTGCATCTGGTCGGTGAGCGCGCCGATGAGCTCGGCCAGCTCGCGGGCGGGCAGGCTGCCGACATCGAGGGCGCCTCCCCCACCTCCGATCGAGGACATCCCGCGCACCGGCGCCTTCCCCCGGCTCTGGGTGCGGCCGGAACCGCCGAGGAGCTCCTCGGTGTCGGCGTCCTCGCGGCTGATCAGGTCGGTGATGTCCGCGATCTTCTTCCGCAAGGGCATCGGGTCGACGCCGTGCGCCACGTTGTAGGCGACCTGCTTGGCGCGTCGCCGGTTGGTCTCGTCGATGGCCTTGGCCATCGAGGCGGTGACGGTGTCGGCGTACATGTGCACCTGGCCGCTCACGTTGCGAGCCGCGCGGCCGATCGTCTGGATCAGCGACGTGCCCGAGCGGAGGAAGCCCTCCTTGTCGGCGTCGAGGATGGCGACCAGGGAGACCTCGGGCAGGTCGAGCCCCTCGCGCAGCAGGTTGATGCCGACGAGGACGTCGAACAGGCCGAGGCGAAGCTCACGCAGCAGCTCGATGCGTCGCAGCGTGTCGACCTCGGAGTGCAGGTAGCGGACCCGGATCCCCTGGTCGAGCAGGTAGTCGGTGAGATCCTCGGACATCTTCTTCGTCAGCGTGGTGACCAGCACCCGCTCGTCGCGCTCGGTCCGCAGCCGGATCTCACCGATGAGGTCGTCGATCTGACCCTTCGTGGGCTTGACGATCACCTCGGGATCGACCAGGCCCGTCGGGCGGATGACCTGCTCCACCACGTCGCCGCCGACGCGGGAGAGCTCGTAGGGCCCGGGCGTGGCCGAGAGGTAGACGGTCTGGCCGATCCGCTCGACGAACTCCTCCCAACGCAGCGGCCTGTTGTCCATCGCGCTCGGCAGGCGGAAGCCGTGCTCGACGAGGTTGCGCTTGCGGCTCATGTCTCCCTCGTACATGCCGCCGATCTGCGGCACGGTCACGTGCGACTCGTCGATGACGAGGAGGAAGTCCTCGGGGAAGTAGTCGAGCAGCGTGTTGGGTGCGGTGCCGGGGTCGCGGCCGTCGATGTGCCGGGAGTAGTTCTCGATCCCGGAGCAGAACCCGACCTGTCGCATCATCTCGAGGTCGTACGTCGTACGCATCCGCAGGCGTTGTGCCTCGAGCAGCTTGCCCTGACGCTCCATCTCCGCGAGCCGGTCGGCGAGCTCGGTCTCGATCTGGCCGACCGCGCGCTCCATCCGCTCGGGACCAGCGACGTAGTGGGTGGCCGGGAAGATGTGGAGCTCGGTGTCTTCGGTGAGGATCTCGCCGGTCACCGGGTGCAGCGTCATGAGTCGCTCCACCACGTCACCGAACATCTCGATCCGCACCGGGTGCTCCTCGTAGACCGGGAACACCTCGATCGTGTCCCCGCGCACCCGGAACGTGCCGCGGGTGAACGCCAGGTCGTTGCGGGTGTACTGGATCGACACGAGGCGACGCAGCAGGTCGTCGCGATCCCACTCCTGGCCGATCCGCAGCCGGGCCATGCGATCGACGTACTCCTGCGGCGTGCCGAGACCGTAGATGCACGACACGCTCGCGACCACGATGACGTCGCGACGGGTGAGCAGCGAGTTGGTCGCCGAGTGCCGCAGCCGCTCCACCTCCTCGTTGACCGAGGAGTCTTTCTCGATGTAGGTGTCGGTCTGCGGGATGTACGCCTCGGGCTGGTAGTAGTCGTAGTAGCTGACGAAGTACTCCACGGCGTTGTTGGGGAGCAGCTCGCGGAACTCGTTGGCGAGCTGCGCCGCGAGGGTCTTGTTGGGCGCCATCACGAGGGTCGGGCGCTGCAGCTTCTCGATGAGCCACGCGGTGGTCGCGGACTTCCCGGTGCCGGTGGCACCGAGGAGCACGGTGTCGCGGTCGCCACGCTCGATGCGCTTCGTCAGCTCCGCGATCGCGGCCGGCTGGTCGCCGGAGGGCGTGTAGTCGCTGATCACCTCGAAGGGGGCGACCGTGCGCTGCAGATCGGTGACGGGACGGGCCATGCCGCCACCGTACGACGAGGGACCGACAACGGCTCAGGGGCGGTCCGCTCAGCCGGTGAGCAGCTCCCACAGGGCGTCGACGGAGGCGTCGAGGTCGGCCAGGTCGCCGTCGTTGACCAGGACATGGTCGGCGATCGACCGACGCTGCTCGTCGGTGGCCTGGTGGGCGATCCGGGCGTGGGCGTCCTCGAGCGTCAGACCGCGGGCCACGAGCCGCACGAGCCGGTCCGCCACCGGCGCCTCCACCACGACCACCGCATCGAACTCGGGCACCCGATCCCGTCCGGTGCCCACGGCCTCCGCGAGCAACGGCACGTCGTAGACCACAACCGAGCCGGCGGGCGAGGCAGCGAGCAGCTCAGCGGAGCGGGCACCGACGAGCGGATGGACGATCGCCTCCAGGCTGCGCCGACGCGCTGGGTCGGCGAACACGATGGCCGCGAGGGCGACACGGTCGAGCGACCCGTCGGCAGCGAGCACTCCCTCGCCGAACTCCCCCAGGACTGCGGCCAGGCCCGGGGTGCCGGGCTCGACCACCTCCCGGGCGATCACGTCGGCGTCGACCACCACGGCGCCGAGAGCGGCAAGTCGAGCCGCGACAGCACTCTTCCCCGCCCCGATTCCTCCGGTGAGCGCGACCTTCACGGCGCCGGTGCCATGGGCAGAGCTCCGCCGTTGCCGACCTGCAGCCGACCGACGCACACTCCACCGTCTCCCGGGGCCACGGAGAAGTCGATGGCGTCTACCGGACCGGTCACGGGGACGAAGGCGACGCCCGCACCGCGGCGCACCGGGACGTCGGTGCTCACGCCGAGCGTGTCGACGGTGAGCACGGAGTCATCCTGAGCGAGGTAGTCGACCCGGGCCCACCAGCTCCAGTCGATGAGCTTCTGGCCGAGCCCGACCCGCACCTCCGTGCCGGGCTGTACCGCGCTGCCGCACGGGCCGTCGAGACCGCCGACGATGACGGGACCGTCGAGGACTCCGGCCGGGACGACCGCGCCGCTGTCGTCGATGGCGAACAGCGAGTCGGTCGGGACGTCGAACAGGGGCGTCGGCGTGGCGGCACTGAGAACGCGGGATGCCCGGGTCTGCGTCGTGAGAATGGGCGGGATCACCTCGGCCGGGAGCTGCCGGTCGATGATCGTGACCGGACCAAGGCGTTCGAGATCCGCCAGCGTTCTTTCGAGAAAGGGCCGCGCAGGGTTGTCGCGGAAACGGACAGCGGTGAGGCAGGTCGTCACCAGACTCGCGTTGACCAGCACCAGACCGATCAGCGCCCACGCGATCGGTTGGGCACGGACACTGCGCACGAACGCGTCGGGTAGCCGAGCCGGCCACGGCCCTGTGGTGGGGTTGCCCGGTCGCACGAACGCGCACATGAGCAGGACCGGGACCCACACCCCGAGACTCACGAAGTAGCGCCAGTCCCGCATCGCGTACTCACCGCCGGCGGAGGCGCGCGCGACGGAGATCAACACCAGGTTCGCCGCGACGATGACGAGCAGCAGGACGATCACCGGCACTGCGGCGCGTCGACCGACGACCAGCGCCGCCAGCACGATGACGACAAGCTCGATGGCGCCGAGCACCACGAGCACGGGGACCTCGGCCCGGGCGACGACAGGGCTCGAATCGAGGAACCACGGCCCTCCGAAGACGGTGGGCACGATGGACTGACCGAGCCCCTCCAGGATGTTCGCACCCAGCCCGTCCAGCGTGGGCCGCACTGCCAGCAGCGCGTCCCCGGCTGTGGAGCGCACCGCGCGGACGTAGACGACGGCGTACCCGGCAAGGATCACGCCCGACCCGAGGTACAGCGCCAGGTTCCTCCTCAGGAAGCGACCGATCCCGCCGGCGTCCCCGGCGAACACGACAAGGGCGAAGAGGCCGACGAAGGCGGCCTCGAGTGCGGCGCGCTCGCTGAGTGACAGCGCGAGCACCAGGGCTCCCCAGCTCGTCAGGACGCGCATGCGACTCGGCACCCGGACCGCTCGCAGCACGCCCACCAAGACCAGCCCGAGCCCGATCACGGTGAACGCGCCCAGCCCGACCTGCCCCGCCCACAGGAAGCTGGGGACGGTGAACGTGCTGAGACAGTACGCGGCGTACGCGAGTGACGAGGGCCAGCCCCAGCCCCAGATCTGGCGGACCGCCAGCAGGATGAGGAGGTCGCAGAGGAGCCACCACACGACGGTCATGGCCACGTGCGCCGGCCAGTTGAACAAGGTGGCGCGGCTCAGCTCGGCGCCGATCCACGCGTTCAGCGGCGCCAGGTGCCCGCCGGCGGAGAACCACAGGCCATCGAAGGGAGCCGAGCCGACGACGAGATCCTGCCCCCAGAAGTCGTCGGCGTAGAACCAGCCGCCCCACTGCCCCCAGATCCGGGGGAGGAACTGGAGGACAGTGGCCATGATCGCGAGCCAGGTGACCAGACCGGGCCGACGCAGCCGACGGCGGGCTGTCGCCTCCGCGACCTCGTCAACCGAGGCCGTGCCGGTCACGACAGCGGTCGTGCTGGCGATCACGGCACCCCCTCGTCGACCGGTGGCGGTCCGGTCCGGTCCTTACCGTGAGGTTACTTGGCGGCGCACGACCACCATCACGTCGGTGTCGGGTCCACGACGCCAGGACGCCCCCGGACACGAGGTCCGGGGGCGTCCTGGTCGTGCTGGGAGGATCAGGCTCCGGTGAGCTTGTCGCGCAGTGCCTGCAGGGCCTCGTCGGTCGCGAGGGTGCCCGCGGCCTCCGGTGCCGGGGAGGCGTAGGTCTGCGCGCCGGACTCGGCCTCGGCCGAGACACCCGCCTCCGCGTCTGCCTTGCGCTGGTCCTCGACCTGCTTCTTGTGCGACTCCCAGCGGGCGTGCGCCTCGGCGTACTGGCGCTCCCACTCGGCCTGAGCGGTCTCGTGGCCCGGGAGCCACTCGCCGGTGGCCGGGTCGAAGCCGTCCGGGTAGACGTACTGGCCGGCCTCGTCGTAGGTGGCCGCCATGCCGTAGAGCGCCGGGTCGAAGTGCTCGTCCTCGACGCCGGTGATGCCCTCGCTGGCCTGCTTGAGCGACAGCGAGATACGACGGCGCTCGAGGTCGATGTCGATGACCTTGACGAAGATGTCGTCGTTGACCGTGACGACCTGCTCCGGCAGCTCCACGTGGCGCTCGGCCAGCTCGGAGATGTGGACCAGGCCCTCGATGCCCTCGTCGACCCGCACGAACGCACCGAACGGGACCAGCTTCGTCACCTTGCCGGGGACGACCTGACCGATCTGGTGCGTACGGGCGAACTGCTGCCACGGGTCTTCCTGCGTGGCCTTGAGCGAGAGCGAGACGCGCTCGCGGTCCATGTCGACGTCGAGCACCTCGACCGTGACCTCGGTGCCGACCTCGACGACCTCGGACGGGTGGTCGATGTGCTTCCAGGACAGCTCGGAGACGTGGACGAGACCGTCGACGCCGCCGAGGTCCACGAACGCACCGAAGTTGACGATGGACGAGACGACGCCGGAGCGGATCTGGCCCTTCTG
>JANMMN010000036.1:0-17105 GCA_031373405.1 Actinomycetes bacterium | reverse complement strand
CAAGGGGGCCGTGGCGAAGCCGAACTCCTCGGCGCCGAGCAGCGCGGCGATCACCACGTCGCGACCGGTCTTGAGCTGACCGTCAGTCTGCACGACGACGCGGTCGCGCAGACCGTTGAGCAACAGGGTCTGCTGCGTCTCGGCGAGCCCGAGCTCCCAGGGTCCGCCCGCGTGCTTGAGCGAGGTCAGCGGCGAGGCACCCGTGCCGCCGTCGTGACCGGAGATGATGACGACGACGGCGTGAGCCTATGAGACGCCGGCGGCGACCGTGCCGACCCCGACCTCCGAGACGAGCTTCACATGGACCCTGGCCCGCGGGTTCGCGTTCTTGAGGTCGTGGATCAGCTGGGCGAGGTCCTCGATCGAGTAGATGTCGTGGTGCGGCGGCGGGGAGATGAGCCCGACACCGGGCGTGGAGTGCCGGGTCTTGGCGATCCAGGGGTAGACCTTGTGGCCCGGCAGCTGACCACCCTCACCGGGTTTCGCTCCCTGGGCCATCTTGATCTGCAGATCGTCGGCGTTGACGAGGTAGTGACTCGTCACGCCGAACCGACCCGAGGCGACCTGCTTGATGGCCGACCGCTTCCAGTCGCCGTCGGGCAGCTTCTCGAAGCGCTCCGCGTCCTCGCCGCCTTCACCGGTGTTGGACTTGGCGCCGAGGCGGTTCATCGCGATCGCGAGGGTCTCGTGCGCCTCGCCCGAGATCGAGCCGTAGGACATCGCCCCCGTCGAGAACCGCGCGACGATCTCGCTGACCGGCTCGACCTCGTCGATCGGGACCGGCGTGCGCTCGACGAAGCGGAACAGGCCGCGCAGCGTCATGAGGCGCTCGGACTGCTCGTCGACGCGCGAGGTGTACTGCTTGAAGATGTCGTAGCGGCCCTGCCGGGTCGCGTGCTGGAGCCGGAAGACCGTCTCGGGGTCGAACAGGTGCGGCTCGCCCTCCCGACGCCACTGGTACTCGCCCCCGACGCCGAGGCGTCGGTGCGCCGGCGAGATCCCGCTCGGCGGATAGGCGATGTCGTGACGCTGGCGCACCTCGTCGGCGATGACGTCGAGCCCGACGCCACCGAGCCGGGACGTCGTGCCGGTGAACCACGCGTCGACGACCTCCGCGGACAGGCCGATCGCCTCGAAGACCTGGGCACCGCGGTAGGACGCGACGGTGGAGATGCCCATCTTGCTCATGACCTTCAGGACGCCCTTGCCGAGCGCCTTGACCAGGTTGCGCACCGCCTTCTCGGGCGCGATGTCGGTGACGACGCCCCGACGGACGAGGTCCTCGACCGTCTCCATCGCGAGGTAAGGGTTCACGGCGGCTGCGCCGTACCCGATCAACAGCGCCACGTGGTGCACCTCGCGCACGTCGCCGGCCTCGACGATGAGGCCCACCTCCGTGCGCTCCTTCTGCCGCACCAGGTGGTGGTGCACGGCCGAGGTGAGCAGCAGGGACGGGATCGGCGCGTGGCCGGCGTCGCTGTCGCGGTCGGAGAGCACGACGAAGCGCTTTCCCTCGGCGATGAGTGCCGACACCTCGGCGCAGATCTCGATGAGTCGAGCCTCGAGCGCTGCTCCCCCTCCGTCGACGTCGTAGAGCCCGGAGACCTTCGCGGCAGCGAAGCCCGGCAGGTCGCCGTCGGCGTTGACGTGCAGGATCTTCGCGAGCTCGTCGTTGTCGATGACGGGGAAGGGCAGCACGAGCTGTCGGCAGTGCGACGGGCTCGCGGTGAGGATGTTGACCTCCGGGCCGATGTGGCTCGACAACGAGGTGACGAGCTCCTCGCGGATGGCGTCGAGCGGTGGGTTGGTCACCTGTGCGAACAGCTGCTGGAAGTAGTCGAACAGCAGCCGGGGACGCTCGCTGAGCACGGCGATGGGCGTGTCGGTGCCCATCGACCCGATCGCTTCGGCACCGGACTTCGCCATCGGCGCGACGAGGATCCTGAGCTCCTCCTCGGAGTAGCCGAAGGTCTGCTGACGGCGCAGGACGCTCTCGTGGGTGTGCACGATGTGCTCGCGCTCGGGCAGGGCGTCGAGGTGCATGACCCCGGCGTGCAGCCACTCGTCGTACGGCGCCTCCGCCGCGAGCTCGGCCTTGATCTCGTCGTCGGAGACGATGCGGTGCGCCTCGGTGTCGACGAGGAACATCCGACCGGGCTGCAGCCGACCCTTGCGCACCACCCGCTCGGGGGCGATGTCGAGGACTCCGACCTCGGACGCGAGGACGACGAGGCCGTCGTCGGTCACCCAGTAGCGACCGGGACGCAGCCCGTTGCGGTCGAGCACGGCACCGATCACGGTGCCGTCGGTGAACGCGACGTCGGCCGGGCCGTCCCACGGCTCGGTGAGGGTTGCGTGGAACTCGTAGAACGCCCGCCGCGCAGGGTCCATCTCGGCGTGGTTCTGCCACGCCTCGGGGATCATCATGAGCACCGCGTGCGGGAGGCTGCGACCGCCGAGGTGCAGCAGCTCGAGGACCTCGTCGAAGGATGCGGAGTCGCTGCCGCCCTCGGTGCAGATCGGGATCAGCCGGCTCAGGTCGCCGGGGATCAGGTCGCTAGTGAGCTGGGCCTCGCGCGCCTTCATCCAGTTGCGGTTGCCCTTGACCGTGTTGATCTCGCCGTTGTGGGCGATCAGCCGGTAGGGGTGCGCGAGGGGCCAGCTCGGGAAGGTGTTGGTCGAGAAGCGTGAGTGCACCAGTGCCAGCGCGGAGGTGTAGCGCGGGTCACCGAGGTCGGTGAAGAACGGTGCGAGCTGTCCCGTGGTCAGCATGCCCTTGTAGACGATCGTGCGCGAGGACAGCGACGGGAAGTACACGTCGGCCTCGTGCTCCGCGCGCTTGCGCAGGCAGAATGCGAGCCGCTCGAGCGCCAGCCCGACGACGCGGCCGCCCTGCGAGGACACGACGAGCTGGCGGAACCGGGGCATGACGCTGCGCGCGGTCGCGCCCACACCGGCCGGGTCGACCGGGAGGTCGCGCCAGGCGACGACGGTGAGGCCTTCCTCGGCCGCGATCACCTCGATCGTCGTGACTGCGGTCGAGGCCGCCTCGTCGTCGTCCGGGAGGAAGGCGATGCCCACGGCGTAGGCGCCTGGGGCCGGGAGGGTCACGCCGGCCTCGCCGAGCACGGCACGCAGGAAGGCGTCGGGCACCTGGGTCAGGATGCCGGCGCCGTCACCCGAGTCGGGCTCGGCCCCGGACGCACCGCGGTGCTCGAGGTTCTCCAGCGCAGTGACCGCTTGGCGGACGACCTCGTGCGATGCCTCGCCGGACAACCGAGCCACGAACGCGACGCCACACGCGTCCTTCTCGTGCTGCGGGTGGTAGAGCCCCTGGGGGGCGGGGATGGCCGATCGCATGGTCACTCCCGTCGTCTCGCTCGCCTGTGCTCCGACGCAGGTGCGCGGAGGTGGGTCGAGCAGGGGGACGACGTTGGCCTCTGCTTCGCAGGAGACTAACGGACGGTGCCGTCGGTGGTGCAACGGGGTTGAGCAGTGGGAACCGCGTTCCTGGGCGCAGGACGCCCGGAGCGGGCGGCTAGCTCAGGCTCGTGCCGACCAGGGACCCGATGCCGAACGTGACCGCCGCTGCCAGCACGCCTACGGCCAGCTGCCGGCTGCCGGTGAACCACCACGGCCGCGCGGTCACCCGCGAGACCAGCACGCCCGCGCCGAACAGGCCCAGGGCCGAGAGCAGCGCGGACCACAGCAACGAGGTCGCCCCGAACAGGTACGGGATCACCGGGATGATCGCACCGACCACGAACGAGGCGAACGAGGACCCGGCTGCCAACCACGGGTCGGGCAGCTCCCCGGGAGCCATCCCCAGCTCTTCGCGGGCGTGCACCTCGAGCGCGGCCTCGGGGTTGCGGCCGAGCTGGAGCGCAACCTCCTCCGCGAGCGCCTGGTCGACCCCGCGCCGCACCCAGATCTGGGCCAGCTCCATGGCCTCTCCGTCGGCGTTGCGGGCGAGCTCGCGCCGCTCGTTCTCGAACTCCTGCTCGGCCAGCTCGGACTGCGAAGCCACCGAGGTGTACTCCCCCGCGGCCATGGAGAACGCGCCGGCCGCAAGGCCGGCCAGTCCGGCGAGGACGACCGCGGTGCGCCCGTCGGCGACCGCTGCCGTGCCGCCCGCGACTCCGGCCATCAGCGCGAAGTTCGAGACGAGCCCGTCCATCGCACCGAACACGGCGGGGCGCAGCCAGCCGCCGGTCACGTCGCGGTGATGGTCCGCGGGAGGGACGGTGCCGGTCATGACTCGACCGTATCGCTCGTCGGCCCGGGCGCCATCCCGTCGTCGTCCGCCACGGCATCGCTCTCGGCAGCTGTGGCCGCCGCGGCGTCGCTCGTCGAGTTCTCGTTCTCGACGGACCGGTCCGAGTCCGACCCCCGCTCGCCGCGCAGCTCGACGGGGTCCTCACGTCCTGGCCGTCGGCGGGCGCTGATCACGAGGTAGACGAGTGCCCCGACCGCGATGACGATCGCGGTGAAGACGTTGAGGCGTACGCCGAAGAACCGGTTGGCGTCGTCGATCCGCAACGTCTCGATCAAGCCCCGGCCGAGGCTGTAGAGGAGCACGTAGAGGGCGAACACCCGGCCGTGGCCCATCCGCCAACGACGGTCGGCCCAGATCACGATGCCGGCCACGGCGACGCACCAGATCGACTCGTAGAGGAAGGTCGGGTGGAAGGTGGCGAACTGCTCGTATCCGGACGGTCGGTTTCCCGGTGAGATCTCCAGGCCCCAGGGCAGGTCGGTCGGAGCCCCGAAGAGCTCCTGGTTGAACCAGTTGCCGAACCGGCCCAAGGCCTGCGCGAGCGCGATGCCGGGGGCGATCGCGTCGGCGAAGGGCGGCAGCGGGATCCCTCGACGACGGCACCCGATCCAGGCACCCACGCCCCCGAGAGCGATGGCGCCCCAGATCCCCAGGCCGCCGTCCCAGATCCTCAGCGCGTTGACCCAGCCGCTCCCGGTGGGGCCGAAGTAGAGCTGCCAGTCGGTGCCGACGTGGTAGATCCGCCCGCCGACGATGCCGAACGGCACGGCCCAGACCGCGATGTCGGCGACGTCGCCCGCGAGCCCGCCGCGCGCGATCCAGCGGCGGTTGCCGACGAGGATGGCTACGACGATGCCCGCGAGGATGCACAGGGCGTAGGCCCGGACGGGGATCGGCCCGAGGTTCCACACCCCCTGCGACGGGCTCGGGATCGACGCGAGGAGCTCCACGCCGGCGAGGGCGGTAGCCGTCACTTGCCGGTGGCCTCGCTGATCAGCTTCTCGAGCGCGACCGGGTCGATCAGCGTCGCGGTGGGGACCTCCGTGCCGTCGAGGAACGCGGCAGGCGTCCCGGGCACAGCTTCGGTCAGGAAGGTCTGGTAGGAGTTGATCGCCCACTGCGTGTACGGCGAGTCGTTGACGCAGGTCTCGAAGGTCGTGAACGCCTCACCGGTGATTCCCGCGGTCGTGCCGAACTCGATCAGCTGCGCCTGGGACCAGCCCTGGCCCTCGGTGGCAGGCTGGTTGGCGAACACGGTGGAGTGGTACTTCGCCGCCGCGTCTGCGTCGATCGCGCAGCCCCAGGCCGCCGCCGCGCGCCGCGAGGAGTTGGCGTTCGGGCCGGAGAGGAAGCGGGGGTCGAGGAAGCTGGTCGGGCGCCACACGAGGTTGATCTTGCCGGCGTCGGCGAGCTTCTCGAAGGCGGCGCCGCTCTTGGCCTCGAGCGAGGCACAGGCCGGGCACTGGAAGTCTTCCCAGATCGCCAGGGTCGGCTTGCCCTCGGCCTTGTTGTAGGGCACGCCCCACGGGTTGTCGCCAGCAGCGGTGTTGACGCCGGTCGGGACCCTGGCGTCATCGACCACGGAGGCGGTCGTTGAGTCCTTGCGTGAGCCGAAGAAGCCGATCCCGACGATGAGAGCGACCACGATAGCGATCGCGACACCGCCGATCAGCCGGACCCGGTTGTCCCGCTTGCGCTGCTCGGCCTCCGCCGCAGCCCGCGCTGTCGCGGCCTTCTCCTTGGTGGTCTTCTTGCTCTCACGGGGCTCGTTGCTCATCGGGTCGGCTCCTCGAGCGGCTCGATCACGGCGGACAGGTCGTCGGTGCTGTTCTCGTCGGTCTCGTCACCGGTGTCGGCGTCACGGGTGTCGTCGTCGCTGGTGTCGTCGTCGTGAGCCCACGTCACGGTGGACGACGGCCACCGGTCGAGGGAGAACTTGGTCTGCGGCCACGCCACGAGCCAGACGGCCATGCCGGTGAAGAGGAAGTCGCGCAGCAGCTCGCTGGTGTAGCGCCAGGTCTTGCCGTCCTCGCTCACGTCACCACCGCCGCCGAAGCACCCACAGTCGATCGAGTAGCCGCGGATCCACACGCTGGAGATCGCGACGATGAAGCCGACCATGAGCACGGCCGTGGCGAGCGCCGCGAGGCGGGTGAACAGCCCGACGAGCAGCAGCACGGCGAGCCCGACCTCGACGGCGGGCAGCGCCCAGGCGAGGAAGTCGACCGTGAACGCCGGAAACACCCGGTAGGCGATGATCGCGGTCCGGGCGCCGTCGGGCTCGATGAGCTTGACGAAGCCGGCCCAGAACAAGATGCCGGCCAGTGCCAGCCGCAGCGCGGTGCCTATCCAGGCACGGGTCCCACTAGTCACGGATGGATCATCCCTCACGACCTCGCTCGGACGACGAACGGGTCCCGCGGAACCGTCCGCGGGTCCGACGAGCGGGCCGCGGCGAGGGTTCCCGAGCTCATCGTCCGGCGCGCACCCCTGCTGCGAGGTCGGCCGCGAGCCGGCCTACGGCTGCGACCCCCGCGGCGGGCGACTCCGCGTCGAGCAGCAGCCGCACGAACGCCGACCCGACGATGACGCCGTCCGCGTACGCCGAGACCTCGGTCGCCTGCGCAGCGGTCGAGACACCCAGGCCGACCGCGACGGGCAGCGACGTGTGCGGCCGGGTGCGCTCGACGAGAGCCGGCGCGGCGGTCGAGACCGACGCGACGCCCGTGACCCCCATGAGCGACGCGGCGTAGACGAACCCGGTCGTGATGCCGCAGACGACGTCGATGCGCTCGGCGCTGGAGCTCGGTGCCACGATGAAGATCCGGTCGAGCCCGGTCGCGTCGGTCGCACCGATCCACGGGCCGGCCTCCTCCGGGGTCAGGTCCGGGGTGATGACGCCGACCCCGCCGGCGCGGACGAGGTCGCGGGCGAAGCGATCGACGCCGTAGCGCTCGATCGGGCTCCAGTAGGTCATGACGAGCGTCGGCGCCCCGGTGGAGGCGACCGCCTCGGCGGTGGCGAGCACGTCGCGCGTGCTCGTGCCCTGGCGCAACGAGATCTCGGACGCGGCCTGGATGGTCGGACCGTCCATGAGCGGGTCGGAGTAGGGCAGGCCGATCTCGACGATGTCGACCCCGTTCTCGACCATCACCCGGATCGCGTCCACCGCGCCGTCGACCGACGGGAAGCCGGCCGGGAGGTAGCCGATGAGGGCTGCGCGGTTCTCTGCCTTCGCCACGGCGAAGGCCTCGTGCAGGATGCTCACGCGCGACCCTCCGGTGCGCGGTCTGCGTCGAGGATCCCGAACCAACGGCTCGCGGTCTCGACGTCCTTGTCACCGCGCCCCGAGCAGTTCACGAGGATCACGGAATCGGGTCCGAGCTCGCGGCCGAGCGTCAGGACACCGGCGAGGGCGTGCGCGGTCTCGATCGCCGGGATGATGCCCTCGGTGAGGCACAGCAGCCGGAACGCGTCCATCGCCTCGGTGTCGGTGACAGCGGAGTACGTCGCTCGGCGGATGTCGGCAAGGTGGGCGTGCTCGGGGCCGACGCCGGGATAGTCGAGGCCGGCGCTGATCGAGTGCGACTCGATCGTCTGACCGTCGTCGTCCTGCAGGACGTAGGACCGGGTGCCGTGCAGGACGCCGACCGTGCCGCCGGTGATGGTCGCCGCGTGCCGACCGGTCTCGACGCCGTCGCCCCCGGCCTCGTAGCCGTACAGCGCCACCTCGGCGTCGTCGAGGAACCCGGAGAAGATGCCGATCGCGTTCGAGCCACCGCCGACGCAGGCGGTGACCGCGTCCGGGAGCCGCCCGACGAGCTCGAGCACCTGCGCCCGAGACTCGACCCCGATGACCTTCTGGAACTCGCGGACCATCTCGGGGAACGGCGCGGGGCCGGCGACGGTGCCGATCAGGTAGTGGGTGGAGTCGACGTTGGTGACCCAGTCGCGCATGGCCTCGTTCATGGCGTCCTTGAGCGTGCGGCTGCCCGCGGTCACCGGGATCACCTCGGCGCCCAGGAGCTTCATCCGGGCCACGTTGAGCGCTTGGCGGCGGGTGTCCTCCTCGCCCATGTAGACCACGCACTCGAGGCCCATGAGCGCGGCCGCGGTGGCTGTCGCCACCCCGTGCTGACCGGCTCCGGTCTCGGCGATGACCCGCTTCTTGCCCATGCGCACGGTGAGCAGCGCCTGGCCGAGCACGTTGTTGATCTTGTGCGAGCCGGTGTGGTTGAGGTCCTCGCGCTTGAGCAGCACCCGGGCACCGCCCGCGTGCGCACCGAAGCGCGGGCAGTCGGTGAGCGGGCTCGGGCGTCCCGTGTACGTCGTGAGCAGGTGCTCGAGCTCGGCGTGGAAGGCCGGGTCGACCATCGCCGCACGGAACGCGGCGTCGAGCTCGTCGAGGGCGACGATGAGCGCCTCAGGCACGAACCGGCCACCGAAGCGGCCGAAGTGACCCCTCGCGTCCGGCAGGGTGACGCCGACACTGCTGCGGCTGCCGGGCAGCTCCGTCGTGGTCATGGTGATGCCTTCCGTTGTGCTCAGCCGCGGGCGTTCTTGAGGGCGGGGTGGGCACCGGCGGTCACGAGGTCGTGGACGGCGGTGCGCGGGTCGCCGCCCGTCACCAGACTCTCCCCCACAAGCACCGCGTCCGCACCTGCGTTCGCGTAGGCGATGAGGTCGTGCGGACCGCGGACGCCGGACTCGGCGATCCGCACGCACGCGTCGGGGATCGACGGGGCGACGCGCGCGAAGGTCTCGCGATCGACCTCGAGGGTCTTGAGGTTGCGCACGTTGACGCCGATCACGGTGGCTCCGGCGTCGAGTGCCCGGGCCGCCTCCTCGGTGTCGTGCACCTCGACCAGGGGAGTGAGGCCGAGGCTGCGGGCCCGCTCGACCAGCGAGACGAGCGCCGGCTGCTCGAGCGCGGCGACGATGAGCAGCGCCACATCGGCGCCGTGCGCGCGCGCCTCCCAGAGCTGGTAGCTCGTGAGGATGAAGTCCTTGCGCAGCACCGGCACGTCGACCGCGTCACGGACAGCAGCAAGGTCGGCGAGCGACCCGCCGAAGCGGCGCTGCTCGGTGAGCACACTGATGATGTGAGCCCCGCCGGACTCGTAGTCGCGGGCCAGCGCGGCCGGGTCGGCGATAGCCGCGAGCGCGCCCTTGCTCGGGCTCGAGCGCTTGACCTCGGCGATGACCGAGACCCCGTCGCCGCGCAGCACGGCTTCCGCGTCGAGGGCGGGGCGGCGAGCTGCCACAAGCTCCTTGAGCGCATCAAGGGAGACCAGCGACTGCCGGTCGGCGAGGTCGGCACGCACGCCGTCGAGGATGTCGTCGAGCACCGTCATCCCGTCAGGTTAGCCGTCCGGGCACGACCGACCGCCCGCGGGTCAGGCCGCCCCGGAGCCGAGCCAGGCCAGCGCCGCGACTCCGCTGACGTTGCGCATGACCGTGAACACCGCCATCACGGCGACGAGCGCCCACACGAACGTGGGAGTCAGCCGGGCGGCGGGTGAGTCGGTCGAGGGCAGGGCGGGGGCAGGATCAGCGCCGGACGACGGCTCACGCCAGGAACGCACCAGCCACGCGACGCCCACGGCGACGAGCGCCGGGAGCACGACGAGCACGACGAACGCATTGTGGTCGAGCGCGCCGAGCAGGTCGCCCGTCGCGAGGGAGTGCACCGCGCGCAGACCGCCGCAGCCGGGGCAGTCCAGACCGGTGAGCGCCTTCGTCGGGCACAAGGGGTAGTGGCCGGGCTCGTTGGGGTCCACGAGCGCGAGATAGGACGTCCCCACGAGCGCGACCCCGCCGAGCGCCAGGGGCGCCACCAGTCGAGCGGCTCGGGGGGTCACGGTCCGAGGGTAGGCCGTGCGGTGACGGCGTCGCCGCTCCGAGCGGGTGAGCGGGGCAGTGCGACGGTGAACCGCGCCCCGCCCTCGATCGCGGTGCCGGCCTGCGCCCGACCACCGAGGCGCCCGGCGAGCCGCCCGACCAGAGCCAGCCCGATACCCGTGCCCACCTGGCGCACGCCGCGGTAGCGATCGTGCAGGGCCGAGGGCTGGAAGGCGATCCGCACGTCGTCGTCGGTGAGTCCTGGTCCGCCGTCGCGCACCTCGACCACGGCACCGAAGGGCTCCGGGCGCACCGCGATCACCAGTGGTCGGCCTGAGGGGGTGACCCGCAGCGCGTTCTCCGCGAGGTTGTCGACGATCTGGCGCACGCGCAGGGCGTCCGTGCGCACGATGAGCGGTGCGTCCGGCAGCTCCGAGCGGAACAGCACCCCGACCCGCCGGCATCGTGATTCCCACACGGAGGCGGCCTCGCGCCCGAGCTCTGCCAGGTCGACGTCGACCGGGTCGAGACGCAGGTCCTCCGCGCCGAGCCTGGCCAGGTCGAGCAGGTCGGCGACGAGGCGCTCGAGCCGGTCGGACTCGGTGCGCAGCGTGCGGCCGGTGGCGCTCACCTCCTCGGCGGGCACCACCCCGTCGGCGAGGGCCTCGGCGTACCCGGCGATCCCCGTCAGCGGGGTGCGCAGCTCGTGGGAGACCGAGAGCAGGAAGTCGCGCTGGCGCGCCTCGCTGCGCGAGAGCGCAGCACCGAGACGGTTGAGCGACTCCGCGACGCTCGCCACCTCGGCGGGTCCCTCGGGCGTCAGCTCGACGTCGCGCTCCCCTGCCGACATCCGCTCGGCCGCGCTTGCCGCGTCTCGCAGCGGACGAACGATGCGCCGAGCTGCCACCCAGCCGACCACGACCGCGGCGAGCAGGCCCACGAGCAGCGCGAGGCCGATGCGTCGCAGCGCCAGGCCGGTCTGGGATGAGGCGACCGACGCATCCTGCACCAGGAACACGGACGTATCGGGCGAGGCCTGCCGGCCCTCGACGAAGACCGTGCTGCCGTCCGAGCGGCGCACGTCGCTCAGCGTGCCGCCCGACGCGGTGACGGCCACGTCGGCGGCGGTCACCGGCGAGCTCGGCGGCCGGGCCCGGCGCACGACGATCACGGCGACGCCCTGGCGCGCCATCAGGTCACGCAGCCGGGGAAGCCCGGTGGACGCGCCGGTGACCTCGGCTCGGCCGGCGATGTCGCTCACCAGGTCGGCCTGGCGCGCGAGCTGCTCGCGCGCTTGGGACTGTGCGGCACTGGCGACCAGCGGGTAGGACACGACGGCCGTCACGAGCACCGCGAGGACCGCAACCGCAGCGGCGCCGAGGGTGAGCTGCGTGGACAACGCTCGTCGGCGCGGACCTGGGGCGGTCGCCGTGGCGGAGGCGCTCACGGCGACGCCCGCGCCTCGGCGCTGTAACCGACGCCGCGCACGGTCCGGATCGGGCTGGCCCCACCCAGCTTGGCGCGCACCTGCGCGATGTGGACGTCGACCGTGCGCGTGCCGACGACAGCGGAGTACCCCCACACCTCGCTGAGCAGCTGCTCGCGGGAGAACACGCGGCCAGGACTGCACACGAGGTGCGCGAGGAGATCGAACTCGGTGGCGGTGAGCCCCACCTCGATGCCGTCGACGCTGACGCGGTGCGCCACGCGATCGACCTCGACCGACCCCAGCACCACCGGGGCGGTGCCCGTCGCGATGCCGTCGGCACGGCGGAGCACCGACTTCACCCGTGCGACGACCTCGCGCGGGGAGAACGGCTTGGTGATGTAGTCGTCCCCGCCGAGCTCGAGCCCCAGCACGCGGTCGATCTCGTCGTCGCGAGCGGTGCAGAACAGCACCGGCGTCCAGTCGCCTTCGGCGCGCAGCCTGCGGGCGACCTCGGTGCCATCGAGCTCGGGGAGCCCGACGTCGAGGATGATCGCGACGGGGCGAAGCGTGCGCACCGCGGAGAGCCCGGCCAGACCGTCGCGCTCGACGTGGACGCCGTAGCCCTCCCTCGAGAGGTAGAGCCGCAGCAGGTCGGCGATGGTCGGCTCGTCCTCGACCACGAGCACGAGGCCGCGCTCGGTTCCGGCTGCGTTGCTCACGAACCTCAGCGTGTCAGAGGGCGGGCCGGGATCCGGTCAACGACGTGTTCGGGTCCTGCAAATGCCGTCGTCCGCGACCGGGAGCTCGGGCTCAGTGCTCGGACGGCTCGACGGCCTTGCCCATGCCCATCATCGACATGACCTTGCCGACCACGGCGCCGAGCACGGTGAGGCCGACGGCACCGATCCAGAACAGCGGCCAGTTGGCCGTGAGCACGGCGTAGGCGCCGACGAGGAACGCGACGATGATGATCGCCACAGCGGTCCACGCGGCAGGGGTGTTGCCGTGGTCTTCGTGCTCGGCAGTCATCGCGGGTCCTCCTCGGCGGGCAACAGGAGCACAGTGTGTCAGGAGCCGGCCTCAGCGCTCACCCTCGGCCTCGGTTCCCAGGGTCGGGTCCAGGCCGCGGTCGAGCTGGTCCCAGGCCCCGGCAGTGGCGGAGGCCGCGTCGGGCGGCGCCGGTCGGTCGGCATCGCGCTCGTAGCGACCCCCCATGACGGGCCAGCTCGAGCAGGTCCCGAGGGCCACCGCGCCGGCGCCGGCGACGAGGAGACCGCCGAGCGCGGCGAGCAACCACCAGGCCGTCCCTGACGTGGCGCTGGTGCTCACGGCCTCCACACCGACGAGCGTCGAGAATGCTCCGGAGACCGGCTCCCTCGTGGTGATCCCGTGGGCACCGGCTGCGTAGACCGACCCAAGACCGGCCGCCATGAGAAGCGCCGACGTGACGAGGCGACCGGCCCGGCGGGTGGCGACCAGCGCGGCGACACCGGCGAGCGCCACGAGCGCCATCGCTGCCCCACCCGGCGCGAGATCGCGACCAGACTCCTCGATCGTCAACGTCGGGAGCCCCGGGTCCGTGACGACCGTGGTCGACCAGGTGCGGCCGTACCCGAGGAACATCAGAGCCGCGCCGACCCCGAGCGCGACGAGCACGCCGGAGTAGCTGCGCGGGCGCGCTGCGACCGACGCCTCGGCGCTCACGAGCCCGCAGGCCGCATCGTGGCCGCCATCGCGACCGCGCGCAGGACGGCCGCAGCCTTGTTGCGGCACTCCTGGTCCTCGGACTCGGGCACCGAGTCAGCGACGAGCCCTCCCCCCGCCTGCACGTGAGCGACACCGTCGCGGATCACCGCGGTGCGGATCGCGATCGCGGTGTCGAGATCTCCGGCAAAGTCGAGGTAGCCCACGGCCCCGCCGTAGAGCCCGCGGCGTACCGGCTCGAGCTCGTCGATGATCTCCATCGCGCGCGGCTTCGGAGCGCCGGACAGGGTGCCGGCAGGGAAGGTCGCCGCCAGCACGTCGTACGCCGTCAGCCCGTCCGCCACGCGACCGATGACGGTGGAGACGATGTGCATGATGTGGCTGTAGCGCTCGACCGACATGAAGTCGACGACCTCGACGCTGCCGGCCGCGCAGACCCGGCCGAGATCGTTGCGGCCGAGGTCGACGAGCATGAGGTGCTCGGCCCGCTCCTTCTCGTCGGCGAGCAGCTCCTCGGCGAGCGCGTTGTCGGCCTAGGGCGTCGCGCCACGGGGACGGGACCCGGCGATCGGGTGCAGCAACGCGCGGCCGCCCTCGACCTTGACCAGCGCCTCGGGCGAGGATCCGACGATGTCGAACGCGACCTCGTCGGACAGCCCGCCGTCGGTGCCCTCGACAGCGACGGGAACGCGCACGAGGTACATGTAGGGGCTGGGGTTGGTGACCCGGAGGACGCGGTAGACGTCGAGCGCGGTCGCGGGGCAGGGCGCGGAGAACCGTTGGGAGAGCACGATCTGGAAGGCGTCGCCCGCGCGGATGTACTCCTTGCACGCATCGACGCCGGCGAGGTAGTCGGCCCGCTCGGTGCGCGCCGACACCTCGACCTCGGCGTCGATGTCGTAGGTGGCAGCGCTCGCCAGCGACTGCCCGGCGAGGTCGGCCGCCATCACGTCGAGCCGGCGTACGGCGTCGAGCCAGGCGTCGTCGACCCGCTCGTCGGTCGCGTCGTAGTTGATGGCGTTGGCGATGAGCAGCACCGAGCCGTCGTGGTGGTCGAGCACCGCGAGGTCGGTCGCGAGCAGCATCGCGAGCTCCGGGATGCCGAGCTCGTCGGGATTGGCGTCGGGCAGCCGCTCCCAGCGACGCACGACGTCGTAGGACAGGTAGCCGACCAGGCCGCCGGTCAGCGGCGGGAGGCCAGGGAACCGCTCGGTGTGGAGTGCCGCGACGGTGTCGCGCAGCGCAGCCACCGGATCGCCGTCGGTGGGGAGCCCGACTGGTGCGTTGCCGACCCAACGAGCCGCGCCGTCGACCTCGGTGAGCATCGCGGCGCAGCGCACGCCGACGAACGAGTAGCGCGACCACACCCGGCCGTGCTCGGCGGACTCGAGCAGGAAGGTGCCGGCCCGCTCGCCGGTCAGCTTGCGGTAGAGGCCGATCGGCGTCTCGCCATCGGCGAGCAGCCGGCGTACGACGGGGATCACGCGACGGTCGCGCGCCAGGACACGGAAGGTCTCCAGGTCCGGCGCGGCCGATCCGGTGAAGCCGGGAGCGTAGGCGGAGTCGGCGAGGGTCGTGGCGGTCATGCGGGCTCTCCTCCGAGCACGAGGTCGGCGTCGAAGCAGGTGCGGTCGCCGGTGTGACAGGCCGCGCCCTCCTGGTCGACGAGCAGCAGGACGGCGTCGCCGTCGCAGTCGAGGCGCACCTCGCGCACATGCTGCACGTGGCCGGATGTGTCGCCCTTCACCCAGTACTCCTGGCGCGAGCGCGACCAGTACGTGGCGCGACGCGTGACGAGGGTGCGGCGCAGCGCTTCGGCGTCCATCCACGCGAGCATGAGCACCTCCCGGGTGTCCCACTGCTGCGCGATCGCCGCGACCAGACCGTGATCGTCGGCGCTCAGGCGAGCGAGCACGTCGTCCCACGTCGCGACCTGGAGGTCCTGCTCGGGCTGCACGGACCTCATTCTGCCGTGCGCGGGCCACCGGGTTTCGCACGGCCGGCCGGCGAACGCCGATCCGACTCCGAGGGGTTCCTCAGACGGTGCGCAGCCACCGCTGTGAGTCGCGCAACGCGAGCAGCACGACGATGGCACCGGAGACCAGGAAGCCGACCGAGAGCCCGGCGAGGCCGGATCTGCCCGAGGTGAGCTGGTAGAGGCCGCCGAGCACGTAGATCGAGCTGACCGCGAGAAGGGCCCACGCGCCCCAGCGGCGGCCACGTGTGGTCGCGATGCCCGCGACGAGGTACGCCGATCCGACCACGAGACACGCGACGGCTGTGATCAGGACGGCAGCCGCCATGCTGCCGACCGGAGCAGCTGCGAACGCAGCGGCACCGTCGGCGTCGCCGAAAGCGGCCAGCTGGCTCTCGAGCTCGGCGAGCCTGCTCCGCAACGCGAGGTAGGTGAGCAGGCTGAGGACGCCGAGCCCGAGCATGACCGTTCCCACGACGATCCCGATGATCCCGGCCGCGAGCACGGCTCCGGGCCTGGCCGTGGCGGCAGCCGATGTGGCGGATCGGTGCGAGCCCGAGTGCACAGCCGGGCCGGGCGCCCCCCATCCCGCGACACCTGCGGGCAGACCCGGGCCCGTGCCGAACCGCTCCGGGGAGGCTGGCGCGTGCTCCTGCGAGGGTGCGTCCCAGGTCGACACCATGCCATGGGTGCCCGACGGCGCCGCGCCGATGCCCGGCGAGGCGTAGGGACCGGTGGGCACGTTCGACCGGTCGACCGGCGTACCGAACTGGTTGACCGCACCGGTGGGCGTGTCGAAGACGCGCGCGCCCGGCACCGGGGTGACCCGGGCGGGGACGGCCGTCGGCATCGGACCGACGGGCGGCGTCGGCGTCACGGCCACCGGTCGACCGGTGGCGAAGAAGTCGTACCCGGGCTCGGCCACGATGAGGTCCCTCCAGCCGCGCGGGTCCTGGTGATCCGCAGCTCTTCGGGTGCGTTCGGCAGGTCGTGGCGGGACCTTGACCGCCCGATCGGGGCGACCGGGGTGGTCGCGCCCCGTCGAGCGACGCCCCAGCGGACGCCCCGACGTGCGATTCGAAACGGCGTTCCTAGGATGAGGGCATGACCTCCACGTCGGCCACACCCCTGACCCTGTCCCGCACCGAGCGCCTCGCCCTGTCCGACCTGCTCCTCGAGGTGGGACCGGACGCCCCCACGCTGTGCACCGGCTGGAGCACCCGCGACCTGGCCGCGCACCTCGTCGTGCGAGAGGGACGTCCCGACGCGGCCATCGGCATCATGGTCCCGGCGATGGCCGGGTGGACCGCGAAGGTGCAGGCGGACGCCGCGAAGGGCGAGTACGCCGACCTCGTCGCGCGGGTGCGCAAGGGCGCACCGCGGTGGAACATGATGTCGATCCCGTCGGTCGACGCCCAGGCCAACGTGATCGAGTACTACGTGCACCACGAGGACGTGCGCCGCGCCGCTCCCGAGTGGGCCGCCCGGGAGCTCGACCCCGCCGCGGTCACCGAGCTGTGGTCGCGCCTGCAGAAGGCGGGCAAGTTCTTCGCCCGGCGTTCACCGGTCGGCGTCGTGCTCGTGCCGAGTGACGGCCCGGACGCCGGCACCGAGCTGCGGATCAAGGACGGCGCCACGTCGGTCACCCTGCGTGGGCCCGTGGGCGAGCTCGTCCTCGCCCTCTACGGCCGGGTCACGGCGGGCCTGACGGTCGAGGGGTCCGAGCCGGACGTCGAGGCGTTCGCGTCCTACGCTCGCTGAGCCGTCCTGACGTCGGTGGTGTCGCGCTGATCAGCGCGACGCCCGCGGGCGGCGCCCGGCGTGGCCCCTCGCGGCGAGAGCGGCCGTGACCGCGCCGATCGTGAGGGCGCCGCAATGGA
>JANMMN010000018.1:0-10093 GCA_031373405.1 Actinomycetes bacterium | reverse complement strand
GGCAGCCGCACGATCGTGCGCTGAAGCTTGCGCAGCGGCACCTGGCCGGCCTCGTTGCCGCACTGGATCTCCAGGACGGGCGTCTCGCCCACGAAGCGCGCCGTGCGCTTGCGCTCGTTGGCGAGCAGCGTCGCGGCGCGCGCGGGCGGAGCCTCCGACACGAGGATGACGCCGGGGCGCCCGATCACGCGGTGCACGAGGTCCTGGTTCTTGGTGACCGCGACCGCGGGCGTCACGTACCACCCCTTGCGCAGCGTCGTGAGCACCGAGGCAGCCGCGCCGGGCTTGCCCTCGACCTGGGCGTACGCCGCCTTCTCGGCCCTCTGACCGAAGACGAACGTCGCCGCGAGCAGCGCGAACGGGAAGCCGATGAAGCCCATGAACCACGGCGACCGGATCAGGAATCCGATGAGCAGGAAGACCCCGAAGACCACGGCGAAGAGCCCGAGCAGGATCCACGGCAGCGCCGGGTCGGCCTTGCGGGTCAGGCGGTAGGTCTCGCGGATCTGGGCGATCCGGCCCTTAGGGGCCGACGCGGGCGCGGTGCTGCTCACGAGTGGGTGCTCCGGGGTGCGGGGGATGTCGGAACCCAGGGTAGGACCAGCGCGGACATCGGACGCCACCGCACCCGGGCTGCGTCGCTCAGAGCCGGATCTCCACGATGTCGCCGGGTCGCACCTCGCCGGGGTGCTCGACCCAGCCGGTCACGCCGCGCTTGTGGATCGCGGCCTTCGGGAAGCTCTGCGGCGTGCTGCCGTGGACGGCGCCGACCAGCGCCCCGCTGATCGTGCACGGGTGGTTCTCGCCGCCGAGCATGATCACCGCACCGCTCGGGAACACCAACCGGGTCATCCGGGGCAGCAGGGTGAGCCCGGTCGCGCCGGTGAGGTAGATGTTGTCGGCGACCAGGCCGGGCCCGATCTCGCCGATGCCCATGCTCGCCGACACCTCGGCGAGCTCGGTGGACTCGACGAGGGACACCTGCCGGTGGTTGCGGATCTCCGTGCCGCGCGGGTAGTGCGCCGACTGGCGGGTGTCCGAGCGCATCGTGAGCCCGTGGTGCCGGTCGCCGACCGGGCCACCCCAGTCGAGCACCAACGGGTCGACGGCGACCGGGATCTCGGCGTCCGCCGGCCACACGTGCGTGCCGAGGACGACGGCGGTGGCGTGCTTCACGCGCTCGCCCCGCCGGTGACGATCTGCGCGCTGCCACCGGTCGCGCGGGCCTCCAGCGCCTGTTGGTGCAGGCGTCCCGCGCGGTACGACGAGCGCACGAGCGGCCCGCTCATCACACCGACGAATCCGATGCGGGTGGCCTCCTCGGCGAGCGCCACGAACTCCTCCGGACGCACCCACCGCTCGACGGGGTGGTGCTTCGCGGAGGGGCGGAGGTACTGCGTGATGGTGATCAGGTCGCAGCCGGCGTCGTGCAGGTCGCGCAGCGCCTGGGTCACCTCGTCGATCTCCTCGCCCATGCCGAGGATGAGGTTGGACTTCGTCACCATCCCGGCCGCGCGGGCCTGGGTCAGCACGTCGAGCGAGCGCTCGTAACGGAACGCCGGACGGATCCGCTTGAAGATCCGCGGAACCGTCTCGAGGTTGTGGGCGAGCACCTCGGGTGCGGCGTCGAACACCTGCCCGAGCAGCTCGGGATGGCCGGAGAAGTCCGGGATGAGCACCTCGACGCCGGTGCCCGGGTTGAGCTCGTGGATCTTGCGCACCGTCTCGGCGTAGAGCCACGCGCCCTCGTCGTCGAGGTCGTCGCGCGCGACGCCGGTGACCGTGGCGTAGCGCAGGCCCATCGTGGCGACGGACTCGGCCACGCGGCGCGGCTCGTCACGGTCGAGCGGCTCGGGCCGCCCGGTGTCGATCTGGCAGAAGTCGCACCGGCGTGAGCACTGCGATCCGCCGATGAGGAACGTGGCCTCGGCGTCCTCCCAGCACTCGTAGATGTTGGGGCACCCCGCCTCCTGGCACACCGTGTGCAGCCCCTCGGACTTCACCAGCGCGGTGATCCGGCGGAACTCTGGCCCGGTCCTCAGGGTGGTCTTGATCCACGACGGCTTGCGCTCGATCGGCACCTCGGCATTGCGTGCCTCGATGCGCAGCATCCGGCGTCCGTCGGGGGCAGTCGCCATGACGGGATCATCGGTGCGCGCGTCGTCGGTGCGTACGCCGTCACTCACGTCGGTCACAACGGCAAGCCTATGCGGCGCATTCCGGAGCGGTCGCTCACGAGAGTCCGCGGCCGAGCTGCGAGGTGCGGTAGGCCGCCTTGCGCGCCCGCATGATCTCGCCGAGCGGGCGGTGCTCGACCAGCGCGGCCCACGGGTCGAACGCGGCCGACTCGACCTCCTCCTGGGTCGCCTTGGCCCGCTCCGAGGTGAGGTCCTGCTGCGCGATGCCCAGCCGGCCGACCGTGAGGTAGGTCGACGGCCAGTCGACCGTGGGATCCTCGATCGGTGTGGTGGGCTCGTCGGTGAAGAACTGCAGCTGCAGGTCGAAGGTGAGCGGGCCTCGGGCGAGCCGTGCGGCGATGTCAGCCGACCAGTCCTGGTCGGCATCCGGCGACGCGGGCTCGGGATCGACCGGGACGAGCCGCACGCGTGCCGCATACGGGCCGCAGGCGATGGGGGCGGCCGACCAGAACGTCTCGGTGGCGAACCCGGAGAACGGCGAGGCCAGGCCCGCCGCGGTGCCCTTGAGCATGGCGAGCCCGCCCTTGAGGCCGTAGCGCCCGATCGCGTAGCCGAGCAGCTGACGGCGTCCCATCGCAGCGGCGGAGACGAGGCCGACGAACTCGTCGGAGGTCGGGATGCCGAACGTCGACCGGTTGATCAGCAGGAAGTCCTGGCTGCGGGTCTCGAAGCCCAGGGCGCCGGGTGCACTGAGGCCCTGGACCTTGAGGGCGAAGCCCCGGATGTCACCGGTGGTGTCCTTCGCACGGACCGGCGCACCGTTGGACAGCCGCACCAGCACGTCGTGCTCGGCCGACTGCGCGAACAGCCCGTGCGCGGCGTGCTCGGGCAGGCCGCCCGCGACGGTGAGCCGGCCGCGTAGCCCGACCCGTTGCTTGCGGTGCAGTGCCCGGCCGGCGCCGTAACGCATGCTCTTCGTGCGCTGCACGGTGGCGATCTCCTCGGCGTACCGGGCGAAGCGCTCGGTCTCGTCGGGCGCGACCTGCTCGGCCCAGTCGGTGCTCGGGAGGGCGTCGACGGGCGTGGTCATGAGGCGGTCTCCGCGGTGTCGGGGGAGTAGAGCCCGTGCAGCCTGCTCTCGACGAGCGGCAGGACGTCGTCGACGGTGATCGTGGCACCGAGCTCGGCGGTCAGTGACGTGACGCCGGCGTCGGTGATGCCGCACGGCACGATGCGGTCGAACCAGCTCAGGTCGCAGTCGCAGTTCAGCGCGAAGCCGTGCATGGTCACGCCGCGCGAGACGCGCACCCCGATGGCCGCGACCTTGCGCTCCGGACGCGTGCCCTGCAGGGGGGAGTCGGCCGGCACCCAGACCCCGCTGCGACCCTCGACCTGGATCGTCGCGAGCCCGAGCTCGGCGCAGACGCCGACGAGCATCCGCTCGAGCCGGCGCACGTGCTCGACCACGTCGATCGGCTCGGCCAGCCGCACGATGGGGTAGCCGACGAGCTGGCCGGGCCCGTGCCAGGTGATCTGCCCACCGCGGTCGACATCGACGACCGGTGTGCCGTCGTCGGGGCGGTCCGCCGGGCGGGTGCGCTTGCCCGCGGTATAGGTCGGGGGGTGCTCGAGCAGCAGCACGGAGCCGGGCTCGGAGCCCGCCACCACCGCCGCGTGAGTACGCCGCTGCTCGTCCCACGCCTGCTGATAGGGCACCGCGTCCGCACCGAACCCGAGCCGGCGCAGCCGGACCCCGGTGGTGTCGACGTCCGGGGGGGCGGTCACGAAGCCCACCCTAAGCGCGACGTGCGGAGCCCGTCCGGGCACCCGTGACACTCGCTCGTCGGGTGCTCAGTCGGGGAAGACGGAGGCGTCGCTGCCCTCGGTGGCGTCCAGGCGGGCGACCTGGTCGGCACTGAGCTCGAGCTCGGCGGCGGTCGCGCTCGCGTCCGCGGTCGACGTCCGCGTGAAGCCCGGGATCGGCACGACCGTCGGCCCTTGCGCGCTGAGCCAGGCCAGCACCACGGCGTGCGCCCCGACAGGGCGCGCGGTGGTCGCGGTCAGCTCGGCGGCGACCGCTGCGAACTCCGGGAACCGGGCCGGCAGCGCCGTCGCGTCGCTCGCACCGCCGAACGGCGACCAGGGGAAGAACGCGACGCCGTGCTCGATGGCCCAGCGGAACACGTCGGTGTCGCCGCGGAAGCGTGGGCTGCGCTCGTTCTCCACGGCCGCGACGGTGCCCTCGCTGACCTCCCACGCGGTCAGCGCCTCGCCGAGGTGCACGTTGCCGATGCCGATCGCCGGTGTGAGGCCGGCCTCGCGCACCGCGAGCATCCCGCGCACGGTGTCGGCGTACGGCGCCCGCTCGCGGTCGACCCGGTGGTTGATGATCACGTCGGGCGTGAGCCCGAGGCGTTCGACACTGGCCTCCGCGGCGCGCAGCAGGTAGTCGCGCGAGCCGTCGCGCCCCCACACGTCGCCGTCGGGCCCGGCCGTGCGCGTGATCCCGATCTTCGTCACCACGATGAGCGCGTCACGGCCGCCTCGCCAGGTGCGTACGGCCTCACCGACGACGCGCTCGTTGTGCCCGAGCCGAGCGACGTCGGGCGCGTAGATGTCGGCGGTGTCGACCAGGGTCATCCCGAGGTCGAACGCGTGGTGCAGGACGGCGATCGAGTCCTCGACCGCCATCGGCTCCGGGCCGTCGCCCCGGGGGTTCGACAGGGGCATCGCCCCCACGCCGACGACGGGGACGGGCTTGGCGGTGAGCAAGGGGATCGACGTCGTACGCATGTCCCTCACCCTCCCACGGCAGGTCAGTCGATCGGACCGGCGGCGAGCCGGGTCTCCACGACCCCGCCGTCGGCCGTGCGCTCGAGGCGGTATGCCGCCGGTCCCGTCGCCGGGTCGACCTCGAGGTCGGTCACCACGCGCACGGCGTCGGTGCCCTCGTAGAGGATCCCGACCCGGTCGTCGGTCGCGTACGACGTCGGCAGCTCGCCGTCGCGGACGAGCTGCTGCAGCAGCGGTCGGCGCTGCGGCTCGGAGTCGTAGTGCACGCCGTTGCCATAGGGGATCAGCGCGAGCCCGTTCGTGACGGTGCGCAGCGTCGGGCCGAAGGAGTCGGTCGGGCCGCCGACGTGCCAGCAGATCGACCCGGCGCTCACCCCCGCGAGGACCACGCCGCGCTCCCACGCGTCGCGCGCGGCCGCGTCGACCTCGTGCAGCTGCCACAGCGCGAGCAGGTTGGCGACCGAGCCGCCACCGACCCACACGACGTCGGCCCGGCCGAACGCCTCGTCCGGGCTCTGGTTGGGGTAGCCGAACAGCTCGAGGTGGTCGGCGTCGACGCTGAGCCCGCGCATCGCCTGGTAGCTCACCGCGAGGTAGCCCGCGTCGTCGCCGGACGCCGTCATCACGAAGAGCACGCGCGGGCGGTCCTTCCCGCACAGGCGCAGGGCCTCGAGGAACAGCCCGCCGGGGAGGCGTGCGTTGTCGCGGCCGCTGGACACGAAACCGCCGCTGGTGGCCAGGATGCGAGGAGGGGTCACGGAGACCGAACCTACGCGAGCGCGACGGCGACTGCCCGTGCGATCCGCCGCCCGCTGACGAGGGCGCCCTGGATCGAGGCCGTGTCGCGATGGTCGCCGGCGACGTACACGCCGCGGTGCAGCGGCTCGCGGCGCAACGGGGACCCGACCGGTGTGGCCGGCACCGTCGCTGCGAGCTCGTGCACGGCCACGGTGTCCCAGCCCGTGGCGTCGACGCCGTGGAGCAGCGTGAGGTGCGCGCGAACCGTGCGCTCCCCGACGTGGCCGGTGCCGAGCGCGGTCGACGCGACGAGGGCTCGACCGTGGGCGGCGTACGACGGAGCCGCGTTGCTGACCACGACGCTGGTGACGAGCGGGCCACGCCGGTCCGGATCGACGACGAGCACCGGACGACCACCGGCGAAGGCGTCCCCGGGTGCGTCGGCGAGGTGCCACCAGGTCGTGCCCGAGCGCATCAGCGGCACGGTGAGCCCGGGCAGCAGGAGTCCTGCTGTGACGGGATCGGTCGCGACGACGACCGCGCGGGCGGTGAGGGTCGCATCATCGGTCCCGACGGTCGTGGTGGTCACGGCATGCGCTGCCACCCCGAGCCGCACGTGGAGCCCGGTCGCGAGCTGGTCGGGGATCGCCTGCATCCCTCTGGCAGGCACCGCCGGGGTTCCGCGGACGAACGAGCGCAGCAGCAGGTCGACGAACCGACGTGACGAGCACATCGAGTCGTCGAAGAGCACGCCGGAGAGGAACGGCGCGAGCACCCGGTCGGTGAGCCCGCCGAAGCCGGCGTAGGCCTCCGCGATCGTCGAGTCGGGTCCGTCAGGCACCCGGGTCGCGAGCTTCGCGACGTACGCCGCGAACCGGGCCTGCTCCCGGCGGCTGCCGGGGGCGTGGCGCAGGGACGACAGCGCGGCCGAGGGCAGCCGGAGCGGGTCGGCGAGCAGGTGCCGGCCGTCGTGCTCGGCGAGCAGCACCCCGGGGGAGAAGCTGCGCAGGTGCAGCGCCGGGAGGTCGAGGACCCGACGAGCCTCGGGATAGGCCGGGTTGAGCAGCTGGAACCCGAGGTCGACGGTGATCCCGTCGACCACCTCGCTGCGCACCCGGCCGCCGACGCTCGCCCCGGCCTCGATCACGAGCACCGCGAGCCCGGCGTCGGTGAGGTGCCGGGCGGCGGCGAGCCCGGCGAGACCAGCGCCTACGACGAGGACGTCGGAGTCGGTCACGCGCGTGGCTCCCGGTGCATGCCCCGATCGTGGCTTCCGTCGCCCACCCGCGCACCTTCTGGGCTGTGGACGACGAGAGCGCCGGATCGCGCGGGGAGGCACGCTCGGACGGTGACCGCTGCCGAGAGCTCCGAATCCGCCCACCCGCCGACGGACCCGGACGAATCGTGGCCGGATGACGGCGCCCCACGGGTCGAGCGCACCACGGTCGTCGCCTTCGGCCCCGGGGTCGACCACGCCTGGGTGCGCGGTGCGCACGCCCTGCTCGCGCGGCTCGACGTTGCCGGGCTGGCGCCCCTCGTCCGGATCTCCTCGGTGCCCGACGGGCTCTCGCTCACCCACCGGGTGCCGGTCGACGCGATCACCGTGGCCGAGCTCGCCGCGACCCGGCCGCTGCGCCCCGGCCACGTGCTCGCGGTGGCCCGCTCCGTAGCCACCTCGCTGGCGGGGCTCCACGAGGCCGGCCTCGCGCACGGGTCGGTCGGGCCAGTCAGCGTGCTCGTGGGTCTCGACGGGTCGATCGTCCTCACCTCGTCCGGGGCCGCCTACGCCCGCAGCACCGATCCGCCCCGCACTGCGGACGACGTCGCCGCGGTCGGCGAGCTGGTCCGCGACCTCCTCGGCTCGGGGTCCGCGCCCGGATCGCTCGTGGTCGCGGCACTGCGGGCCTCCGACGGTGACCCGTTGCTGCGACCCACGGCCTCAGCGCTCCTGGCCGCACTCGAGCGCTGCGGGGCCTCGACCCCGTTGCTCGAGCTCCTGTGGGACGAGGTCCCGCCGACGGATCCGGTTGACCGTGTCGAGCCCGGGTGGAGCGAGGCCGCGGTCGAGCGGCCGACGCGTGCGGAGCGGGTCGCCGTGCCGCGGCCGACGGTGCCACCGAGACCGTCGAGGCGATCGCGTCGGCGGCGCCCGGCGGTGGGGCCGGCGCGGCTGCGGCTGTTCGGAGCCGTGCTCCTCGCCGTCACGGGCCTGCCCGTCGCCGTGGCCCTGGGCCGTGCCGACGCGGGGGCCGACCGGATCGCCGGGGCGCCGGTGGTGTCCGTCGTGGTGCGCGCCGAGTCGCACTCCGCCGCGCCGACGACCGATCCGGTGCCCTCGCCCGCGGTGACCGCACTCGTGTCCCTGCCCCCGTCGCCTGCCGAGGTGACCTCGGCGTCTAACGCCTCGATCGCTGAGTCGGCTCGGATCGACTGGATCGCCACGCTCGCCGACATCGACGCCGGACGCACCGGGTCGATCGCGGTGGGGTCGGTGACGAGCCTGCGCGGCTGGGTCGATCCGGCCGGCCCGGCCTGGACCGCGGATGCCCGCACCGCCGCGGCGGTGTCGGCTGCGGGTGCTCGGCTCGAGGGGGGTGGCCTCGTGATCGAGTTGCTCGAGGTGGTGGTGGTGAGCGCGCAGCGGGTCGAGCTGCGGGTGACCGACCGGCGCTCGGCGTACGCCGTGGTCGTCGCGGACGGCCGCCACGAGGGCGCGCCCCGCGGGTCGCGGCAGTGGGACGTCACGCTGACCGGGTCCGAGGCGCTGGGCTGGCGGATCTTCGCCGTCGAACCGGCGACGGTCAGCCGAGCAGGTCCTCGATGATCGCGTCGATCGTGGGATGGGCGAGCTCGTAGCCCGACTCGAGCAGCGTCGACGGCGACATCCGCTGGTCGATGAGCAGCTCGCCGGCGAACTCGCCGAGCACCGCACGCAACGCGAAGCCGGGCACCATCGCGACCGTGGGGCGATGCAGCGCCCGACCCAGCCGTGCCGTCAGGTCGGCGTTGGTGACCTGCTCGGCAGCGGCGAAGTTGACCGGTCCCGAGATCGACTCGTGGGTGATCAGGTGACGGATGCCGGCGACCTGGTCGTGCAGCGAGATCAGCGACCACCATTGCCGGCCGGAGCCGAGCCGACCACCGACACCGAGCCGCACGACGGGCAGCAGTCGTCCGAACGCGCCGCCCTCGGGGTCGGCGACCGTGCCGGTGCGGGGGTGCACCACGCGGACCCCACGGTCGCGGGCCGGGTCGGCGGCCGTCTCCCAGGTGGCCGCCACCCGGGCGAGGAACGTCGATCCCTGCGGTGCGTCCTCGCGCACCGCCACCGGACCTGTATCGCCGTAGTAGCCGCTCGCGGAGCCGCTGACGAAGACCCGGGGAGGCGTCGCCGTCTCGGCGATCGCTGTGGCCAGGCAGGTCGTCGCCGACACCCGGGAGTCGAGGATCTGGCGCTTGTAGCCGTCGTCCCAGCGCTTGCCGGCCACGCCCGCGCCGGCGAGGTTGACCACTGCGTCGACGCCGTCGACCGCGTCGCGCACGGTCTGGTCCGCACCGCGGGCACCGAGCCCGGGCTCCCACCGGACCTCGTGCGGGGTGCGCGGCTCACGTCGTACGAGGGTCACGACGTCGTGGCCGTCGGAGCGCAGCGACGAGAGCAGCCCGGTGCCGATCAGGCCGGAGGATCCTGCGACGACGACCTTCATGGCGATCCCCTCACGTCGGTCGGGCTGGTGCGGTGACCCGCGGCCGGGTCGCGCGTCGCGGAGCGCGGGACCGAGGTCACCGGCGTACGACGACTAGATCCCGAGCTCGGCGTCGAACGAGCCGTCCTCGAGGCGGGACTTCATCGCGACGAGGAAGCGGGCGGCGTCGGCGCCGTCGACGAGGCGGTGGTCATAGCTCAGCGCGAGGTAGACCATCGAGCGCACCGCGATGGAGTCCGAGCCGGTGTCGTCGGTGACGACGACCGGTCGCTTGACGACAGCGCCCGTACCGAGGATGGCGACCTGCGGCATGTTGATGATCGGCGTGTCGAACAGCGCTCCACGGCTGCCGGTGTTGGTGAGGGTGAAGGTGCCCCCGGAGAGCTCGTCCGGGGAGACCTTGTTGGTGCGGGTGCGCTCGGCCAGGTCGGCGATCTTGCGCGCGAGACCAGCGATGTTGAGGCCGCCCGCGTCGTGGATGACGGGCACGAGCAGGCCGCGCTCGGTGTCGACGGCGATGCCGAGGTGCTCACCGTCGTGGTAGGTCACCGTGCCCGCGGCCATGTCGATCGAGGCGTTGAGCTGCGGGAACGCCTTGAGTGCCTCGACCGCGGCCTTGGCGAAGAAGGGCAGGAAGGAGAGCTTGACTCCCTCGGTCGCCTCGAACTGCCCCTTGACCTTGGTGCGGAGCACCGAGATCCGGGTGACGTCGACCTC
>JANMMN010000008.1:0-3201 GCA_031373405.1 Actinomycetes bacterium | reverse complement strand
TCCGCTCGACGACCACCGCGGTCTGCACGAGGTCGCCGCGGTACTTCGGCAGCACGACGCCCTTGCTCACCGCCCCGACCTGGTGCCCGGCGCGGCCGACCCGCTGCAGCCCGCTCGCGACGCTGGGCGGCGACTCGACCTGGATGACGAGGTCGACCGCACCCATGTCGATGCCGCGCAACCCGCTCGACGTGCTGGCCCAGCAGGTGGTCGCGATGTGCTCGATCGAGGAGTGGCAGGTCGACGACGTGCTCGCGCTCGTACGCCGGGCGGCCCCGTTCGCCTCCCTGCCGCAGTCGGCGTACGACGCGGTGCTCGACATGCTCGCGGGTCGCTACCCCAGCGACGAGTTCGCCGAGCTGCGCCCGCGGCTCGTGTGGGACCGCGCGACCGGTGTGCTCACCGGCCGTCCCAGGGCGCAGCGCCTCGCGGTGACCAGCGGCGGCACCATCCCTGACCGTGGGCTCTTCGGCGTCTTCCTGGTGGGCGAGAGCCAGTCGCGCGTCGGCGAGCTCGACGAGGAGATGGTCTACGAGTCACGCGTGGGCGACGTCTTCGCGCTCGGCGCCTCCAGCTGGCGGATCCAGGAGATCACCCACGACCGGGTGCTCGTCACCCCGGCGCCCGGCACGCCCGGTCGGCTCCCGTTCTGGCACGGCGACTCCCTCGGCCGCCCCTACGAGCTGGGACGTGCCATCGGCGGATTCGTCCGCGAGGTCGTCGCCCTCCCCGCCGCCGACGCGCACCGCCGGCTCATCAGCGCCGGGCTCGACGAGCGGGCCCGCACCAACCTGCTCGCCTACCTCGGCGACCAGCGCGAGGCCACCGGGCACGTCCCCGACGACCGCACCCTGCTCGTCGAGCGGGTGCGCGACGAGCTCGGCGACTGGCGCGTGGTGCTGCACTCGCCGTTCGGGGCGCGGGTGCATGCCCCGTGGGCGCTCGCGATCGCCGCCCGGCTGCGCGAGCGGCACGGTGTCGACGCGCAGGTGATGCACGCCGACGACGGCGTCGTGCTCAGGCTCCCCGACGTCGAGGACGACGACGTCGTGCGCGGGGTGCTCGAGGCGGCCCTGCTCGACCCGGACGAGGTCGAGGCGCTGGTCACCGCCGAGGCGGGCGGGTCGGCGCTGTTCGCGGCGCGATTCCGCGAGTCGGCAGCACGCGCCCTGCTGCTCCCCCGCCGCAACCCCGGCAAGCGATCGCCGCTGTGGCAGCAACGGCAGCGATCTGCCCAGCTCCTCTCGGTCGCGGCGCAGTACGGCTCGTTCCCGATCGTGCTCGAGACGATGCGCGAGGTGCTGCAGGACGTCTACGACGTCCCCGGTCTCGTGGAGCTGATGCGCGCGGTGCAGTCGCGCGAGGTGCGCGTGGTCGAGGTCGAGACCGCGACGCCGTCACCGTTCGCCCGGTCGCTGCTCTTCGGCTACGTCGCGCAGTACCTCTACGAGGGTGACTCCCCCCTCGCCGAGCGGCGGGCGGCCGCCCTCACCCTCGACTCCACGCTGCTCGCCGAGCTGCTCGGCCAGGCCGAGCTGCGCGACCTGCTCGACGCCGAGTCGGTGCGCACGGTCGAGGCCGAGCTCGCGCGGCTCACCCCGGAACGCCGGGTGCGCGACCTCGAGGGCACCGCCGACCTGCTGCGGCTGCTCGGGCCGCTGAGCCTCGAGGACGCCGTCGCCCGGGGCGTCGAGCCGACCTGGCTCACCGCCCTGGTCGACGCCCGCCGAGTGATCGTGGTCCGGATCGCGAGCGGCGAGGTCTACGCCGCCATCGAGGACGCGGCCCGGCTGCGCGACGCCCTCGGCACCGCGTTGCCGGTCGGGCTCCCCGACGTCTTCCTCGAACCGGTCGCCGATCCCGTCGGCGACCTGGTCTCGCGGTGGGCCCGCACCCACGGGCCGTTCCACCTCGCCGAGCCCGCAGCCGCGTTCGGTGTGGGCACGGCTGTGATCTCCTCGGCCCTCGCCCGGCTCGCAGCCTCCGGTCGAGTGGTGACCGGCGAGTTCCGCCCCGGCGGGTCGGGCACCGAGTGGTGCGACGCCAAGGTGCTGCGGATGATCCGCCGCCGCTCGGTCGCGTCGTTGCGGCGCGAGGCCGAGCCGGTGCCGGCGTCCGCCCTGGGGTTGTTCCTGCCGGCGTGGCAGCACGTGGGCGGCCGGTTGCGCGGAGCCGACGGCGTGCTCCGGGTGATCGAGCAGCTCGCCGGAGTGGCGGTTCCGGCGTCGGCGTGGGAGACGCTCGTGCTGCCGGCCCGGGTCGAGGGCTACTCCCCCGGGCTGCTCGACGAGCTCACCTCGGCCGGCGAGGTCGTCTGGACCGGCGCCGGTGCCCTGCCCGGGGGCGACGGCTGGATCGCCCTGGCGCCCACGGACTCCGCGGCCCTGCTGCTCCCGGAGCCGTCCGAGCTCGAGCTCGACGAGGTCCACACCGCCCTTCTGGGCACTCTCGGCAGCGGTGGTGGCTGGTTCTTCCGCGACCTCTCCGACCGGGTCGGGCCCCTGGTCGCGCCCGGCGGCGGCGGGGTCGACGATGCGCGCCTGGTCTCCGCGCTCTGGGACCTCGTCTGGGCCGGGCGCGTGACCGGCGACACCTGGGCTCCGCTGCGCGCGGTCGGTGGTGGGCGCTCGCGGCGTACGGCCGCCGCCCCCGCCCGGGCGACCCCCCGTGGACGGTACGCGCGTCCGCGGCTCGGTCTTCCGTCCCGGTCGGGCCCGCCGTCGGTCAGCGGACGCTGGTCCCTGCTCGCACCGCGCGGCGCCGACCCGACCCTGCGTGCGGCGGCGGTGGCCGAGAGCCTGCTCGACCGGCACGGCATCGTGACGCGAGGTGCGGTCGCCGCCGAGCGCGTGGCGGGCGGGTTCGCGGGCGTCTACCGCGTGCTCGCGGCGTACGAGGACGCCGGACGCTGCCGTCGGGCCTACGTCGTCGACGGCCTCGGCGCCGCGCAGTTCGCCCTGCCGGGGGCGATCGACCGGGTGCGCGGGGCCGCTCCCGACCGACGTGACCCCTCCGCCGCACCTGTCGCCCTCGTGCTCGCCGCGACCGACCCGGCTCAGCCCTACGGTGCGGCGCTGCCCTGGCCGGCCCGCCCGGGCGAGGTCGTGAGCGGGCACCGGCCGGGACGCAAGGCCGGCGCGCTCGTCGTTCTCGTCGACGGCGACCTCGCGCTCTACGTCGAGCGCGGTGGACGCACCCTGC
>JANMMN010000397.1:0-2263 GCA_031373405.1 Actinomycetes bacterium | reverse complement strand
TACCGCGCGCTGGTCGACGATCCCGACCTGCCGAGCTACTTCGCGACCTCGACGCCGGTCGAGGAGCTCGCCGACATGCACCTCGGCTCGCGTCCCGCGCGACGCGCGACCGAGGGCGATGGCGCCCGGACGTTCGCGACCTTCGGTGCCCGAGTACCGGGCGATCGTCACCGCCAGGGGCGAGGTGCAGGAGGTGATGCTCGGCTACTCCGACTCCAACAAGGACGCCGGGATCACCACGTCGCAGTGGGAGATCCACCTCGCGCAGCGCCGGCTGCGCGACGTCGCCCGGGCGCACGGCGTACGCCTGCGGCACTTCCACGGTCGCGGCGGCACGGTCGGACGCGGCGGTGGTCCGACGTACGAGGCCGTGCTGTCGCAGCCGCACGGGGTGCTCGACGGCGAGATCAAGCTGACCGAGCAGGGGGAGGTCATCTCCGACAAGTACCTGCTTCCCTCCCTCGCCCGGGAGAACCTCGAGCTGCTGCTCGCTGCGGTGGTCGAGGCGACCGTGCTGCACCAGGCTCCGCGCTCCGGGGCCGAGCGGCTCGCACGCTGGGACCCGGTGATGGAGCTCGTGTCGCGCTCGGCGCAGCAGCGCTACCGCGCGCTGGTCGACGATCCCGACCTGCCGAGCTACTTCGCGACCTCGACGCCGGTCGAGGAGCTCGCCGACATGCACCTCGGGTCGCGTCCCGCGCGACGCGCCTCGGCCGATGCCGGCATCGAGTCGCTGCGCGCGATCCCGTGGGTGTTCGGCTGGACCCAGTCGCGGCAGATCGTGCCTGGCTGGTTCGGTGTCGGCTCGGGCCTGCGGGCGGCGCGCGAGGCGGGGCTCGGCAACCTGCTGGGGGAGATGCACGCCGAGTGGGCCTTCTTCCAGAACTTCATCTCCAACGTCGAGATGACCCTGGCCAAGACCGATCTCACCGTGGCCCGCGAGTACGTCGACCAGCTCGTGCCGGTCGAGCTGCATCACGTCTTCGACGTCATCGTGGAGGAGCACGACACGACGATGGCCGAGGTGCTCGCGCTCACCGGCGGGTCGAGCCTGCTCGGCTCCCAGCCCGCGCTCGCCGCGACGCTGGTGACGCGCGACCGCTACCTGCTTCCGCTTCAGCTGCTGCAGGTGCAGCTGTTGCGTCGCGTGCGCGCGACCCGCGCGAACGGTGGCGTCGCGGTCGACCCCACCCTGCGCCGAGCCCTTCTCCTGACGGTCAACGGCATCGCCACGGGCCTCCGCAACACCGGGTAAGGCCGGCTGTGGCAGCATCGTCACTGCGCGCAGGACGGCGGCGTGAGGGGACGGACGGGGGAAACGATGGACGAGGACTCGACCCAGGCGGAGGCTTGGCCCGAGTTGGTCGACCGCAAGCAGGCAGCACGCGAGCGGCGTATCGCCCGCACGGAGCGGCGCGCGGCGACCCGTGGCAGGTCACGGCGCGGGCTGTCGCCCTGGCTCCGGATGCTGCTGGCCTGGGCGGCGATCGCCGTCGTCGTCGCGATCGCCGCGATCGGCATCCAGGCCTGGAACGACCGCGAGCTCGTCGTGGTCCCCGAGTCGGTCGCGGGGCTCCCGCTGGCGCCCGAGGGCAGCAGTCTGGCCCTCGAGGCGCAGCGGATCAACGCCCTCCAGGCACCGCAGGCCCGGTACGACCTGAGCAAGACTCGGCAGCTCGTGTACGGCGACTATGACCGTTACGTGTGGGCGACCGTCTACCCGACGGGCCGCCTTGTCAGCCTGAGCACGCTCGGCTACGTCACGGCCGACGTGCCGGGGGTACGTTGGGAGGAACCCGAGCGGATCGGTGACGTCTGGTGCGCGCGCGAGAGCGCGGACGCTCTCGTGGTCATGTGCGTCGCGACCGACGACGACGCCTCGGTCGTCCTGGCCGCCTTGCACGCCGACATGGCGCTGGCCGCGCGGGCGACCGAGGAGCTGCTCGCGGTCCAGACCGGCTGACCGCACCCCGGTCCGTCGGCGCCGAGGGGTCAGGTTGTGGCTGGGGCGTGGGTCGTGGTCCACGCGTCGAGGCGGGTGAGCCAGCCGTGCGCGCCGATCTGCTCGTACGTCGCACGCGCGTGCGCGACGAAACGCTCGGCGTCCGCCGCACGCCCCTGCTCGACCAGCCAGCGCGCGAGGTCCTCCTGGGCCTGGCCGCGCATCCCGATCGCACCCACCTCGTCGAGCGCCTCGATGCCGGCGCGGAGGTCGGCCTCGACGACCGACGGCTCGTCGCCGCGCAGCGCGGCCACGAGCCCA
>JANMMN010000394.1:0-14325 GCA_031373405.1 Actinomycetes bacterium | reverse complement strand
GGGGGGGGGGGGCCCTCCCGCCCCCGGGGCTCCGGGGCCGGGCCGCGTGCGTCGCCACCCCCCCCCCCCCCCCCCCGGCCGGTGTCACTTCGTCACGACTGTCGTGACGGGTGCAGCGATCAGCTCGACGGCCAGGCCGCGTCGATCGCCTTGAGAACTGCAGCGGTGTCCTTGTTCTCGCCGAACCACGCCGTCATCTGCTTCCACTCGGCACCCGCGCCGACGGCAGCCGGCATGAGGTCCGAGGCGTCGAAGCGGAACGTGGCGGTGTTGTCGGTGAGGTACTGCGCCGACAGCTTCGAGATCGGGTCGGAGTACGAGTCCAGCGGCACGCCGCTGTTCGCCGAGACCCACGTACCGGCCTTGACCTTGAGCGTCGCGAAGGTGGGCGACGAGAGGTAGGTCTGGAAGGCCTGGACCTGGGGCTTGTCGGAGAACGCGGTGACGAACTCGCCACCACCGACGACCGGGGTCTTCACAGAGTCGCCGATCGCCGGGAGGTAGAACGCGAACGCGTCACCGTCCTCGGCGATCTTGGCGCCCTTCTGGAAACCGTCCCAGAAGTTCGCGTAGAACGACGCCTGCTGGTACATGCCGCACTTGCCGGGCAGGATCGGCTTGCCGCCGTCCTGGAAGGCAGTGGTGGCGATGGTCTTCGTGTCGCCGAAGCCGGCGTTGGCGTACTTGGCGTTGCGCATCCACCCGTTGAGGGTGTCCATCGCCTTGGTGATCTCGGGCGAGTCGAACTTGATCTCGTGCGAGACCCACTTGTCGTAGCCCTCTCCGCCGAGCTGGCGGAGCACGATCTGCTCGAGCCAGTCGGTGGCGAGCCAGCCGGTGGCGCCACCGGACTCGATACCACCGCACCACGGCTTCACGCCGTCAGCGACCATCTTGTCCGAGAGGGCGAACAGCTCGTCCCACGTCTTGGGGACGGTGTAGCCCTTGGCCTTCCAGACCTTGGGCGAGTACCACACGAACGACTTCATGTTCGAGCCGAGCGGAGCGGCGTAGAACTGGCCGTCGACGGTGCCGTAGGTCTTCCACGCCGGGTTCCAGTACTTGTCGGCGTTGGCGGCGGTGTCTGCGGGGGCCGGCTTGGGGCCGCCCTGCGAGACGAGCTTGGCCAGCAGGCCGGGCTGGGGGATGAAGGCGATGTCGGGGGCGTTGCCACCGGCGATGCGCGTCGGGAGCTGCGCCTCGAACTGGTCGCTGCCCTCGTACTTCACCGTGATGCCCGTGCACTTGGAGAACTGTGCCCAGGACTTCTCGAACAGCTGCTGCTCGGGCGGCAGGATCGAGGTGAAGACCGAGACAGTCGTGCCGGGGTGCGAGCCGTAGGCCGCGTAGTCGGCACAGGCCGGGTCGGTGTTGCTCGCCGCAGGCGAGGCGCTGGAGCTGGAGCTGCCGCTGCTGCCACAGGCAGCGAGCAGCAGAGCTGCCGCCACACTGCCGACAACGGCAGCGGTACGGCGACGGACGCGAACGGACATGGGGTCTCCCTCGAGCCGATTGAGGTGATCCGGGTGGCTGATCCCCGGTGCTTGTAAGCGCTTCGCATCTTGCTGCGTGTCAGGCCTGTAAGCAAGCGGTTTCACTAAGATTTCGACCCTGCAAACGATTACAAATAGGTCACGAAGTCACCGCGATGGAGCGCTCCCACAGCCAGCCTAGCGAACTCGGGGCGACATCATCGGACACCTGCCCCGCGCGGCGGCTCGTGCGCGTGGTCCGACGATGGCACGGGGCGGCGGACGATGCCCTCCGAGCACGACGGTCGGGACCGAGTCGCAACCTTGGCGCGCGTCAGTCGCCGACGTGCGGTGGCGGCGCCTCGGAGCCCCGACGCCAGATCCGAGCCAGTCCGACGAGGCCCACCACGGCCCAGACCGCGTTGAGCAGGGCGGACTGCCACGCGGCGATCGAGATCGCCCAGACCAGAAGGGCCAGAGCGCCGAGCGCGTTGGCCCACTGATACCGCGAGGAGCTCGCCTGCCAGCGTCCCGCCGTGAGCAGCCCGTACGCGACCAGGATCACGACCGCGCCGAACCAGCCCAGGACATCGATGAGCGACATGGCGCCACCGTACGGCGAGACCGTCTCAGTGCCGGTCGAGGCTGAACATCGCCCGCTCGTCGGCGCCCACGAGGTTGACCGTCATGCCCTGACGGGCAACGACGACGGGGATATCGGCGACGACCGCCTCGCCGATGAGATCGAGGGCGTCGTCGGTGCGGTGCGGGCCGTGGTGGAACAACGCGAGGCTCGCCGCGCCCACCTGGTGCGCCAGCGCGACGGCGTCGGCGATGGTCGCGTGGCTGTAGTCGATGGCGCGGGCACGCTCGGACTCCACGAACTGCGCGTCATGGATGAGCAGGTCGACGCCGGCGAGCACCTCGAGGGCGCGCGCCGAGACTCCGGCTGCAGGCGAGTGGTCGGGGAGGTAGCCGACCGAGACGCCACCGCTGCTCACGCGGTATCCGTAGGTGCGGCCGCCCTTGTGGGCGACGTCGACGGGGGTGATCTCGAACCCGTCCGCGCTGAAGGTCACCGGAGGGATGGCGCTGAAGCTCCACTCCCCGGCGAGGCCGTCGGGGGTGATGGGGAAGGCCGGCGGCCCCATCAGCTGCGCGAGCAGGTCGCGCCCGGAACGCGCAGCCTGCGTCGGCAGGTAGAGATCGACGCGGGAGTCGGCTCGGTCGACCGCAGGGGAGAAGGGCAGACCCTGCACGTGGTCCCAGTGCAGGTGGCTCAGCAGGATCGAGCCGCGATACGCCGCGCCGCCGAGCAGCGAGCCGAGGTTGCGCAGGCCGGTGCCCGCGTCGAGCATCAACGTCGGCACCTCGTCCGGCCCGTGGGCGACCGCGACACAGGAGGTGTGACCGCCGTAGCGGACGAACTCGGCTCCGGGAGACGGCGTCGAGCCGCGCACCCCGAGGAAGGTCAGCCGCACCCAACCCCCACACAGAATCGAGACCGACGCACCGGTGGCGGGTCCGCGTGAATCGTCGTCCGCGGGTGCGGACCACGCCGATACCATCGCACAGGTATCCGGGCTGCGGGTGGCAACCACGCGCGGTTGCCCGGGCCCAGATCACCGAGCCGGGGGCACCCATGCCGAGGGAGGAGGCCGAGTGACCGACCTGCGTCGGCACATCCCCTCCATCGCGCTCACGTGGGACGACGAGGCCCCGGGGGAGCGCTGGCGCCTGATCGAGGGCACGCTCGTCTTCGCCGACATCTCTGGCTTCACCGCGCTCACCGAGCGGCTGTCGAAGAAGGGTCGGATCGGCGCGGAGGAGATCGTCGAGACGCTCAACCGGGTGTTCGGCGGCATGCTCGACACTGCGGCGACGCGGGGCGCGGATCTGCTCAAGTTCGGCGGCGACGCCCTGCTGATCCTGTTCCGCGGCGAGGACCACGCGACCCGTGCCTGCGACGCGGCACTGGAGATGCGCGCTGCCTTGCGCGCGGCCGCGGCGGTCCCGACGTCGGTGGGGCGGCTCCGGCTCTCGATGTCGGTCGGCATCCACTCCGGCGACATCCACTTCTTCCTCGTCGGTGAGCCGACCCGCGAGCTGCTCGTGCTCGGTCCGGCTGCGACGGCAACGGCCGAGGCGGAGAAGTCGGCGAACGCTGGCGAGATCGTCGTCACCGAGGGCACCGCCGACCGGCTGCCGCCGGGCTCGACGAAGCCACGCGAGGACGGTGCGCTGCTGCTGCGCCGGCGTATGCCGTCAGCACCCGCCGGCCGGGCAGCGCCCACGACCGACATCGACCGGGCGCGGCTGCGCAGCCTGTTCCCCCACGCGCTCGGTGAGCACCTCGACCCGGGACCGCCGGATCCAGAGCACCGGGTGGCGAGCATCGCGTTCATCCGCTTCTCGGGCACCGACGGGCTGCTCGCCGGGCCTGGGCCGGACGCCGTGGCCCAGGCGATGCACGACACCATCACGCTGGTCGAAGGCCACCTCGACACCGAGGGCGTGACGCTGCTCGCCACCGACCTCGACAGCGACGGCGGCAAGTTCTTCCTGGTGTCCGGGGTGCCCCAGGCGAGCGAGGACGACGAGGGCCGGATGCTGCGCGCCCTTCGCCGTATCGCCGATGCCGGCGCGCCGCTCCCCTTGCAGCTCGGCGTCAACCGGGGGCACGTCTTCGCCGCCGAGGTCGGTGCCAGCAGCCGAGCCGCGTTCTCCTCGATGGGTGACACGACCAACACAGCGGCCCGCATCATGTCCAAGGCGCCCGCGGGCAAGCTCTACGCGCACCCGGCCGTGATGGAGCACTCGCGCACGTTGTTCGCCACCGCACCCGCAGGCCCCTTCCCCATGAAGGGCAAGGCAGTCCCGCTGCTCGTGTACGACGTCGGCGAGGAGACCGGTCTCCGTGAGGGCGACGACGCGGGCCGCCTCCCTCTGCTCGGCCGCGACCAGGAGCTCGCGACCGTGACCTCCGCGCTCGAACGGGCCAGCAACGGCGAGGGAAGCGTGCTCACCGTCACCGCGACGACAGGGCTGGGCAAGTCGCGTCTCGTGCACGAGGCGACCGAGCTTTTCCCGACTCTGCCGCACCTCGTCGTGCGGGCCGAGCCCTACGGCGCCTCGAGCTCCTATCGCGTCTTCCGCGACCCGTTGCGTCGGTTGCTCGGCATCACCCGCGACGATCCCGACGTCATGGGCCAGCAGCTGCTGGACGCGTTGCGCGCGTCGGCACCCGACCTGCTCCCCCTCGCCCCTCTGGTCGCCGACGTGGCCCAGGTCGACGTGCCGGCGACCCGAGAAGCAGACGCGATCGACCCGCGCTACCGACCGGACCGCCTCGCCGACGTCCTGATCCGCCTCGTCGACGTCGTCGTCCCGGGGCCACTGGTGTTCGTCGCCGAGGAAGCCCACTGGGCCGACAGTGCGTCCGTCCACCTCCTCGAGCGCGTCGCCGCCGCGACCGCCGTGCGGCCGTGGGCGATGCTGGTCGTTCGGCGCCCGGAGACCGGCGGCTTCACACCCCAGCAGGGCACGACCGTCGTCCTCGATCGGCTGCCGGACGACGTCGTCGAGCGGCTGGTCATCGCCGCGACCGAAGCCGCACCGTTGCGCCCGCACGAGGTCGCCGCGGTGGTGGCGCGTGCCGAGGGCAATCCGCTCTTCGTCGAGGAGGTCACCCGCGTCGCGCGCGTGGTCGGCTCGCTCGACGTCATGCCCGAGTCGCTCTCCGCGGCGATGGGCGCCCAGATCGACCTGCTCGACCCGCACGCGCGACGAGTTCTGCGCTATGCCTCCGTCCTCGGCCGCAGCTTCCGCACCGAGGTGCTGCGGGAGACGGTCGCAGGCGACAACCTGGGGATCGACCGGGCGACCCTCTCCTCGCTGCGCGAGTTCCTCGAGCCGGACGGACCGACGCGGCTGCGGTTCCGCAACAGCCTGGTGCGCGACGCGGCGTACGAGGGGCTCGCCTACCGCATCCGCTCGCGTCTGCACCGCGCGGCCGGCCTGGCGATGGAGCGGCTCAGCACCGACCTCGACACCGATGCGGCGACGCTGTCGCTGCACTTCACCCGGGCCGGCGACGACGAGCGGACGTGGCGCTACGCCCGGCTGGCCGGCGACGAGGCGCGACGTGCCTATGCCAATGCCGACGCGGCCGCGCAGTACGCGGTCGCGCTCGCGGCGGCTCGCACCCTCGACGTGCCGGCGAGCGAGCGGCTGGCCGCCTGGTCGTTGCTCGCCGACGTCTACGAGCGCGCCGGGCTGCTCGAGGCGTCGGTCGACGCCTACCGCCGGGCGGAGGCATTCACCCGCGACGACCCGGTGGCCACCGCGGGGCTGCTGGTACGCCGTGCCACGGTGATGGAGCGAGCAGGCAGCTACCTCTCCGCGCTGCGCATGGTCGCGCGTGCGCGCCGCCTGCTCGACGGAGACAGCTCCCCGCAGGCGCGGCGTACGCAGGTGCAGCTCGACAGCATCACCGCCCTGGTGCGCCTGGCGCAGGAGCGCACGTCCGAGGCCCGGCGTTGGGCGGTGCTGGCCACCGAGGGGGCACGGCACACCGACGACCCGGAGACGCTCTTCCAGGCGTTGCTCGCGATCGACCACGCCGCCTTCTACTCCGGCCAGGCGGTCGACGGGGAGCACACACGCGAGGCACTCACGATCTGCTCGGCGCACGGATGGGGCCGCGGGGAGGCGATCGCCCGCGCCAACCTCGGCGGCTATGCCTACGTCGCCGGCAAGTGGGACGAGGCGATCGACTGGTTCGAGTCGAGCCGGCGGGTCGCCCTCGAGGCGGGGAACGCGATCGGTGCGGCAGAGACGGACGTGAGTCTCGGCGAGATCCTCGCGACCCGCGGGCAGCTCGACGAGGCTGCGTCCGTCCTCACCGACGCTGTACGGGTTCTCACCGTTTCGGGCATCACCTTCTCTGCGGCGTACGGCGAGCTGCAGCTGGCGCGGGTCCTGCTCGGCCGGCAGCAGTACGACGAGGCTGACGCGCTGCTGACCTCACTGGTCGAGCGTTTCGCGGCGCACGGCCAGGTGCTCACCGCGCTCGAGGCGAGCCTCGTGCGCGCGGAGGTCGCCAACTCCTCGGGGCGTCCGCAGGACGCGCTCCGCATCGTGGAGGAGGCCGAGACCTCGGCCCGCGGTGAGGGCGCTCCGATGCGCGCACGCGCCTGCCTCCAGCGCGCCCTCGCTCATCTCGCCCTCGACCGGCTCGACGACGCCGAGGGCGACATCTGGGCAGGGCTCGAGGCAGCCCGGGAGCAGAGCCTGCCGTACGAAGAGGCGCGGCTGCTGCAGTCGCGAGCCCGACTCCGCGACCGTCGTGACGACCGGGCGGGAGCCGCTGACGATGTCGAGGCAGCGCGTCAGATCCTGAACGGCCTCGACGCCCGGGGCTGATGCACCGGGCGTCGAGAGGTCGGTATCCGTACGTCGTGGTCGGCGGGTCAGCGACCCTTCTGGAGCAGGATGTCGCCGAGGACGTAGACCTGCTCGACGACCTCGACGTAGTCGGTCGCGGCATTGACGACCGTCGTGCTGCGCGAGACGACGCAGCTGAACTGCTTGCCGGTCAGCACGGTGTCCTGGTCGGGGATCGCCGCGTTGGTCAGCACGTCGGTGATCCCGGAGAGCTGCCCCGAGTCATAGACGGGGTCCGGGCACCAACCGAGCGGGATGGCATCGCGGGCGTCCGCCGTCTCGTAGTTCGCCGTGGTCTCCGGCAGCGCGGTGGTGGTGGGCACCGCGGTGCCGAACGGCCCGGTCCACGTCAGGGTGAACACGAACTGCGCGGAGGTCTGGGCTGTGAGCGACTTGAGGAAGCGGGCCTCCTGGACGCCGTTGCGCATCGTGTAGTTCACCGGCACGCACAGCTCGCCCGCGCTGGCGTTGCCGAGGCGTCGCACACTGACGGACGGCGTGAGCGTCGTGGTCGAACCAGGAATCACGGGGGTGTACTCGAAGCAGCCGAGCACGCCGTCGCTGACGCCGGTGAGCTCGAAGACGTTGGCACCGGCGGGCACCGCCGACGGCGGGGCGGGAAGAACCGCACCGTTCGTGACCGCTCCGTCGGACCCACCCTCGAGCGAGAACGACCCGTTGAGTGCCGTCAGCTCGAGAGTGTCGAAGTAGACCCCGTCGTCGGCGGCAGGGAGCCACGAGGGAGAGCTGATCGGCCACCGGCAGTTGTCCGACGGCCCGGAGTCGGGACCGGAGTCGGCCCGGCTGTTGCAGTTGAAGACGACGGACGCGTTGCCTCCGACACTGACGCCGGGGTACGTCCCGATAGTCGAGCCGCTCCGAACCTCGAACCCACCCTTGGCGACGCCGTCGCGATACGCGGTGGCGAGCACGCGAGCGCTCTGCTTGAGCTCGACATCGAGCAGGGCCGAGGAGACGAGCGAGCTGCCGAGGGCACCGCCGAGGGCGGCGGTGGCGAACCGCAGCGTCAGCGTCTCCGCCGCGGAGGTCGAGGTCGCGGCGTTGACCTGGTAGCAGGAGGTGCCGGTCCGCTTCTCGGCCACACCGATCGAGCCATCCTGGAAGCTGGCGAGATCGGACGTGACCGACGTGCCGACCCGGCCGTCGACCGCGACCAGGCTGTCGTTGGTGCTGATGAGACACGTGCTCTTGACGCCGGTGACTGCCTGCGTAGCGTCCGGCGTCCCGCCGTCCCGTCCCTTGTCCAGCGCGAAGGTCCCACCGGTGCTGGTGGTCTTCAGCGTGAGCAGACCGGCCGCGGTGAACGTCGGCGTCGGCGTGTTGATCGTGTCGGCGGCACCGGCGCTGCCGGGGGCGATGACCAGGGTGACGGCGACGGCGGCAGCAGCAGCGCCGGCACCGAGTCTGCGGAGTGTTCCCATGACGTGCCCCCGAGCGGATGAGCCTCGCGAGAGGCAAGGATGGGACTGAGAAACCCCAAGAGTAGGGACTCGGCGCCTCTGGCGCACCCTCCCGTCAAGGTTCCCCGTGAGTCACCGGGTCGGCGTTCGCGTCATGCCGAGGCCGGGACAGGGTCGTGCGATCGCCGGCGGGAGTAGGGGAATGCCACCGACGACCAGAAACCGTGACTCTGCGAAGTGAAGCGGTAACAATGCGTACAACATCGTGGGTGATCGGAGCCGATCCGGGTTGGCTCGTGCACCCCTCCCCGGGTGCGAGCCCGCCGACCGGCTCGCACCGTCGATGGTCGCCGTTCACCTCCGTGTCTGGCCACGCGTTCACCCGGACGGGTGACGGCCGGCTTGTCGAGCCCGCCGACCCGTGCCGCCTGGGGTGATACGACCGTCGGCGATGGTCACCGTGGGCGTGCGTGCACTGCGTCGGCGACCTCGTGACCCGGGTGCGGCGAGGTCGATCGTGACCAGGCGGAACCACCCGGGTGACTGCTCTCGAGCGCGAACACGGCGGCCATCCGGTTGCTGACCCCGAGCTTGCGGTACGCGTGCTCGAGGTGCTTGCGCACCGTGCACGGAGCGATGAACAGCAGCTCGGCGATCTCGGCGTTCGACAGACCCGCGGCGATCTGCCCCAGCACCCGTCGCTCCTGCAGCGTGAGCGAGGGCGGGAAGGCGACCATCGGTCGCTCCCTCATCAGTCGTTCCAGAGCCGGAGCGACGAGCCCGAGCAGGCTGCGGTCCCGTGTCACGAAGTTGCTCGCGCGGCGCACCAACCACAGCTCGACGACATGGTCGTACCCGTTGTGCACTCCGAGCGACAGCACGGCGACCGTGCGTCGGGCGCAGGACGCAGCACCGGCGGGGGTGCGGTCGAGCTGGTGGATGCCGAGGCGAGGGCCGTCCGCGTCGAGGTCGTCGACCGTCGTGGCGTGGCGAGGCACAGCCGAGTCCTCGACGACGGTGTCGGTGCCGTCGAGCAGCGCCAGGCCGATGGCATCGCACGGGATGAGGCGGGACAGCGGCGGCAGCGCGCACTCACCGGGCAGCGCCGCGCCCGGCACCGGTTCCACCGCAATGACCGCGCGCGCGGCCGCTTGCTCGCGCTCGTCCAACAGCAAGTCCATCGTGGGTCCCCACCCCCAGCCGCCTTCCGGCGCCCGCCCGTGCCGATGGGGCGCCCCTCTCAGGATCCGCCTCGCCGCGCTCGTCCGTACATAGTCATTCCGTGCTGCCCGCCGCGACCGAAGTGCGTCGGGCAGGCCGTGCAACGAGATCCGGCCCAGGGCACCGAGATACGCCGGAAAGCGAATGTTCGCCCGGGTGATGGTCCTCAACACTGGCGTGGGATCTCGTGCAGCGAAGGGTGATCGCTATGCCATCACGACACCGAGCAACCTCCGCCCTGATCGCCGCACTCATCGCGGTCCCACTCGCCGGCGCGGTTCCGCCGGCAGGCGCCGATCCGGTCGGCGGCCCGCTCGCCTCCTCGATCGCCGTGGACTGGCAGCGGACCGCGATCCGCACTGCGTACGTCGAGCGCGGCAGCGCCCCGCCCGTCGGCGCCCTCTACCTCGCGTTCACCTCGTTGGCAGTTCACGATGCCGCTCGGGCGGCGATGAAGCACGGGACGCACGCTGCGGCCGCCGCCGTCGCCGTCGCCGCGCACCACGTGCTCCACGAGTACTTCCCGGCATCCGGTGTGGCGCTCGACGCTGACCTGGCCGCAAGCCTGGCGAATGTCCCGGATGGCACGAAGCAGGACATCGGCGTCGACATCGGTGCTGCTGCCGCGGCGGCGATGATCGCCTCGCGGGTGGGTGACGGACGCAACGACGCGTCGATCGTCTACAGCAAGCCCGCCGCCCCAGGGATCTGGCAGCCCGCCACCGGCGGAGCGATGGCCCTGCCCTGGCTGGGATTCGTCGACCCGGTGGTCGACGTCCCGCCGGTCACGCTCGACGGTCCCGACGCCATCACGAGTGCGGCTTACGCGGCGGAGTACGCCGAGGTCCGCGACGTGGGGTCCGTGGGGTCCGTCACGCGGAGCGCCGAGCAGACCGCCATTGCACGGTTCTTCTCCGGCAACCCCGTGCTCACCTACCGCGTGGCCCTCTGCAACCTCCTCGACCAGCAGCCGCTAGGGCTGATGCCGACGACCCGCCTCTTCGCCCGGATCGATGCAGCGACGGCCAACGCGTTCATCCAGACGTGGCGGCTGAAGTACGACGTCGGCTACTGGCGCCCGTTCCAGGCCATCGCGCTCGCCGACACCGACGGCAATCCCGCGACGACGGCGGAGTCGGGCTGGGTGCCGCTCGTCACCAACCCGCCGTACTCCGACTACACGAGCGGTCACGCCGCAGCGACGTCGCCGTTCGCCGAGGTGCTGCGCCACACCTTCGGGGACGACACGCCACTGGTGCTCACGGCCGGTGGAGTCCAGCGCAGCTACGCGACGCTCACCGCTCTCGAGCACGACGCCCTCAACGCGCGGATCTGGGGCGGGCTCCACTTCCGCGACGCCATGGATGACGGCTACTACCTGGGCCACACCACGGCCCAACGCGTGATCCGGGCGATCCGCTGACGGGACGCCCGGGTCGGCGGTGCAGGCGCTGGCGGGGTGCAGCACGTGGTGGAACGGCTCCGAGCCGAGCTCGAGATGGCGATGGCGCTGCTGCGGGCACCCACGATCGAGGATCTCGGTCGTGACCTGCTGCGCTCGACGCACTGGCCGAGGACTCAGCCGGCGAGCGCGAGGATCTCCTCGACGAGGACGTCGGACGCCTCCCAGTTGATCATGTGGCCGCTGCCCTCGACCCGACGCAGCGACGAGCCGCGGATGCCGGCGTGCAGCTCGTCGGTGTGGAACGGGGGAGTCGTACGGTCGCGGCTGCCGACGATGATGCTGCACGGCAGGTCGAGCTCGCCGAGCCGGTCGTAGCGGTTCTCCCGCACCATCGCCTCGAGGATCGGCACGAGCGGTCGCAGCTGCTGCGAGCGGAACATCGCGAGGAAGCCATCAGCCATCGCGGGTTGGGGGTCGTCGCCGATAAGCGTGTTCGCGAACTGTCGACCCATCCGGTCCGATCTCACCATGCGGCCGAGGATCCCGGACTTGAGCAGCGGGATCTGTAGACGGTTCTGCGGGTTGTCGCGGTTGACGTCACCGGCGAACGTGGCGACGAGGAGCACCGACCTCAGGTGCTCGCTCACGAGGTCGGGGTTGTCGAGCAGGAACCGGATCGCGAGGAAGCCGCCCATCGAGTGTGCGACGAGCACGCCATCGCGGACGTCGTGCTCTCGCAGGACCGCGGCGTAGTCCTGCGACATCGGGAGCGAGCCGATGCCGCCACGGCCGACAGTCGAGAGCCCGTGACCCCGCTGGTCGAACGCGATCACCTGATGGCCGCGCGAGACAAGATCGGCAGCGATCACGTTCCACTCGTTCTTGTCGATGGCGAACCCGTGCGCCAGCACGATCGGCTGCCCGCTGCCCGCGCTGACGCAGTGGATACGCGCACCGTCTGCCGACGTGACGAACGAGGCTGTGCCCTGCATCGGCGCGGAGTAGTCGACGTCCATCGGCACACGGTAGGTCCGGGAGCGCCGCCCGTCACGGTGAACGGCGACACCTGTGCGAGCGCGGTGGGGCTAGCGTGAGCGCATGGCAGCGCCCTTCACCCTCGACGGTCGCGGTGCACTCGTCACCGGTGCCGGTGCACCTGACGGCATCGGCATGGCGACGGCACGGCGGCTCGCGCGGCAAGGGGCACGCGTCGTGCTCGCAGCCACCACGTCACGCATCTACGAGCGTGTCTCCGAGGTGAGCACCGACGGGTACGACGCGTTCGGCGTCCTCGCCGACCTCACCGACCCGGACGCCGCCGGGGCCCTCGTCGACGAGGCCGTCGCCCACCTCGGCCGGCTCGACATCGTCGTGAACAACGCGGGCATGGCGCAGACCGACGTGGCGATCACGAGCGGGACGCTGCTCGACCAGTCGACCGAGTCGTGGCTGCGTCAGCTCGACATCACGCTGATGACCGCCGTGAACGTCACGCGCTCGGCGATCCCGCACCTGCGCCGCAACGGCCACGGCCGGATCGTCATGGTCTCCAGCGTGACGGGGCCGCTGGTCTCGGCGTCCGGGAGCAGCGCCTACTCCGCCGCCAAGGCCGGCATCGACGGGCTCATGCGTGCGGTGGCGATCGAGGAGGGCGCCTTCGGGATCACCTGCAACTCGGTCGCACCGGGCTGGATCCACACCGGGTCCTCCGAGGGCGACGAGCTCATCGCCGGCGGATACACCCCGGTCGGTCGGCCGGGCCGCCCCGACGAGGTCGCCGCGGTGATCGGCTTCCTCGCCAGCGACGAGGCCTCCTACGTCACCGGGCAGCAGTTCGTCGTCGACGGCGGCAACGTGATCCAGGAGCACAAGGGCCCCTGAGCCCGCACCGCGTGGTGGCGCCACCCGAGCCGTGACACCGACCGCACCGGAGAGGTGCATCGGTCTGAGCCGCTGCGGGACAGCGACCGCTCGGCCGGCGGGTGGCTAGGCTCCTCGCATCGGGGCGCGATTCACGGGCGGAGCCAGCATGGCCAGCACGCTCGTCGCGACGAAGCTGTCACTCCCTCGGCTGCGCGGCTCCCTGGTGCCCCGTCCACGGTTGACCGCACTCATGGACGCGGGTGCCGAGGCGTCGCTCACCCTCGTCTCCGCTCCGCCCGGGTTCGGCAAGACGACGGTCCTCGCCTCGTGGCTGGCGCGTGCGTCGACGGAGCCGCGGACAGTCGCGTCGGTGTCGCTGGACGAGGCCGACAGCCAGGCAGCGTCGTTCTGGCTGTACGTCGTGACCGCCCTGAGCTCGGCGACCCCCGGTGTCGGCGCCAGCGTGCTGCCACTGCTGGCCGCGGGACAGCCGGCGACCCGGACCCTCCTCAGCATCGTCCTCAACGAGGTCGGCGCACAGCCGAGCGAGGTCGACCTGATCCTCGACGACTACCACCTCGCCGACAGCCCCGAGGTGGCTGAGGGCATGACCTTCCTGCTCGACCACCGGCCCGCCAACCTGCACGTCGTGGTCAGCACGCGCGCGGACCCCGACCTCCCGCTGGCGCGGCTTCGGGCACGCGGCGAGCTCGTCGAGATCCGCGCCCGGGACCTGCGCTTCACGGTCGAGGAGACCTCGGCCTATCTGAGCGGCGTCGGAGGGCTGAGCGTCGCACCTGACGACGTGTCCGCGCTGGAGTCCCGGACCGAGGGCTGGGCCGCGGCTCTGCAGCTCGCCGCGCTGTCGATGCAGGGCAGGGACGACATCGCCGGGTTCATCGCCGGATTCGCCGGGGACGACCGCCACGTCGTGGACTACCTCGTGGACGAGGTGCTGTCCCGCCAGTCCGAGCACGTGCGCGACTTCCTCATGCGGACGTCGATCCTCGACCCACTCGAGGGCGACCTGTGCGACGCCGTACTCGAGGGGCACGGGGGCCGCGCCATGCTCGAGTCGCTGGAGCGGGCCAACCTGTTCCTCGTCCCGCTCGACGACCAGCGGCGGTGGTACCGCTATCACCACCTGTTCGCCGACGTCCTGCACGCGCACCTGAGGGACGAGCACCCGGACCAGGTCGCCGGGCTGCACCTGCGCGCGAGCCGTTGGTACGACGAGTCCGACGAGCCGGTCCGCGCCGTACGCCACGCGCTCGCCGCGGGCGACGTCGAGCGGGCCGCCGAGATCGCCGAGGCGGCCCTCCCGGCCCTGCAACGCGATCGTCAGGAGTCGGTCATCCGTGGCTGGATCCGCGACTTCCCGGACGAGGTCGTACGAGCCCGGCCGGTGCTGGCGGTCGGCTTCGTCGGCGCCCTCATGTCCAGCAACGAGTTCACGAACGTCGAATCTCGGCTTCGTGCGGTCGAGCAGCAGCTGCCC
>JANMMN010000393.1:0-5046 GCA_031373405.1 Actinomycetes bacterium | reverse complement strand
GCCAGGGCTCCACCCGTGCGGGTGGGGGCGGCGCCGCCACGATCGCGGCGAACTCCTCCTCCGCCCACTCCCGCTTGCCCTGCTCGTCGAGCTCGGCCGCCAGGGCGTCGCGCAGCTCGACGAGCACCTCGACGTCCAGGGCGGCGTAGCGCAGCCACGGCTCGGGCAGCGGCCTCGTCGACCAGTCGGCGGCGGAGTGCTCCTTGGCGAGGGAGAAGCCGAGCACGTCCTCGAGCAGCGCAGAGAGCCCGACCCGGGGGAAGCCCAGGAGACGCCCGGCGAGCTCGGTGTCGAACAGCGCGTCGGGCCGGAGGTCGAGCTCGCGCAGGCACGGCAGGTCCTGGGACGCGGCGTGCAGGATCCATTCGGTGCCCGCGAGCGCCGCGGCGAGCGGCGCGAGGTCCGGCACCGCGATGGGGTCGACGAGGTGCGTGCCGCTGCCCTCGCGGCGCAGCTGGATCAGGTAGGCGCGCTGGCCGTAGCGGTAGCCCGAGGCCCGCTCGGCATCGATCGCGACCGGTCCGGTTCCCGCGGCCAACGCCGCCGCCGCCTCACGCAGCTGGAACGGCATGACGATGACCTCGGGAACTCCGTCGCGAGGGGTGAGCAGCGCCGTGACGTCGGACCGCTCGATCGCAGTCTCCGGCGCAGCCACGCGGCTCCCCACCCCGCTGCTCACGGGCGCGGTCGCGGTCCCGTCGTCGGAGAACGCCGCAACAGGGACGGACGCTCCGGCTGCGACCGTGGTCTCGTCGGCACGGTCATCGGAGGTCACGGGGCAAGGATACGGACTCGGCGGGCCGATCCCGGTCGAGTCCTGGTTCCCCGGAGGGTCAGCGGACCAGGCCGGTGCGCATCGCGTGCGCCACCATCTCGGCCCGGTCACCCGTGCCGATCTTGCGAGCGATGCGGGCCAGGTGGCTCTTGACCGTCAGCGAGGACAGGCCGAGAACGTCGCCGATCGCCTTGTTGGAGCGACCCTCGGACACGAGCTGGAGCACCTCGACCTCGCGGGAGGACAGCTCGTCCGGCGATCCGCCGCGAGGGCGGATCCGGGTGACCGGCGCCGTGGTGGCGCGCGTCGGTTCCTCCGGCGTCACCACATAGCAGCGGATCCCCGCGTTCATCGCGGAGCGGACGGCGTACGCGTCGTCGCGCACGGTCAGGAGCACGACGCGCTTCCAGCCGGCGGCGCGCAGGTCGGAGAGCAACGGGAGGGCAGGTCCGTCGGAGAGGCCGCCCTCGATGACGACGAGATCGCGTGCACCGTCGTAGTGGGCGCGTACGCGCGCCTCGGCGCCGCTCGCGGCCTCGACGACGTCGCGGGCACCGAGCAGGCGCAACCGGGCGCAGAGCCCTTGGCGCCGCGTGGGCGACTCCGCCACCACCAGGGCGGTGAAGCGGGCCCTCGGGAGCGGGACGACCGCCGACGGGCGCTCGACCAGTGCGACCACGGCACACCCTCCTGGCATCGATCCGGCGCGGCGGACGCCTCGCTGGTCCGGCCTACGAGTGCGTATCGGCCCGGGTGCGGGAGGTCTTGACCATGGGAGGCGCACCTTCTCGCCGCCGGCGGTCGCCCGATCGGGTGACGGTCGCGACCTGCCTGCGACGTCGGGTGGCACCTTCCCGGGCGCTAGCGGCGCCGCGGCACCGGGAGCGTCGTGACACCGTGGGGCACCGGGAGCAGCCCCGCCACCTGGGACAGGACGTCGGCCCACGCCTGCACATGAGCGCCGATGTCGCTCGTCTCGGGCGTCCACGACGCCCGGATCTCGACGTCACCGGAGGGGCCGCGATCCGAGATGGCCCCGAAGGCCTGCGATGCGGTGCGCGTGACCGTCCCCGACTCGGCCCGGAATCCGGCCCCGCGGTCCTCGAGGGCCTCGACCAGCCACGACCACGCGACCTCGGTGAGCATCGGATCCTGCGCGATGTCGAGCTCGACCGTGCCCTTCGCGAAGGTGACGACGCGGTACTCCCCGGCCCAGGGCTCCTGGCCGTCGGGGTCGTGGAGGAGCACGAACCGGCCGCTCGCCGCCTCCTCGTCGTCGATGACCACCTCCGCCTGCACGGCCACGGCGTACGGCGAGAGGCGTTGGGGGGCCGGGGTCTCCTCGAGCACGATCTCCGGGCGCAGGGACACGCCGCGGATGCTCGCGAGCGCCTCGGCGAACGACGGCGGCACAGCACCGTTGCCGGAGTCGGCTCCGGGTTCGCGGCGGCGGGCGGTCACGATGCCGAGGGTAGGTCGGGGGAGGCGCCTGGCCCGGGAGGTATCGCAGCCCTCGGCGCGTCGCCGATGCCCATGGCGGGTGGCGCCGAGCTCCCCGCCTCGGCCGGATTCGCCTGGGTCCTCGCCCGCTGCGACGATCGGGTCGTGACGGACTCAGCACTGCCCACGACCCACCCCCTCCGAGACGGCCGGACCGGCTCCTCCCCGCTGGTCCTGGCCGCTCGGCGTCAGCCCGTTCCGCACACGCCGGTGTGGTTCATGCGTCAGGCCGGGCGCTCGCTGCCGGAGTACCGGGCCCTGCGCGCCGGCGTCCCGATGCTGGAGTCCTGCTTCACCACCGAACTCGTGGTCGAGATCACGCTGCAGCCGGTGCGCCGCTACGGCGTCGACGCGGCGATCTTCTTCAGTGACATCGTCGTCCCGCTCAAGGCCATCGGTGTCGACCTCGACATCGTCCCCGGGGTCGGGCCGGTGGTGGCGCAGCCGTTCCGGACGGCGGCCGACGTCGACCGGTTGCGGGAGCTCACACCCGAGGACGTCGCCCCGGTGCTCGCTGCGGCGACGGCACTGGCGGGGGAGCTCGGAGCCACTCCGCTGATCGGCTTCGCCGGCGCGCCCTTCACGCTCGCGTCGTACCTCGTCGAGGGAGGTCCGAGCCGCGACCACGCGCAGACGAAGGCGCTGATGTACTCCCGTCCCGACGTCTGGCACGCGTTGCTCGGTCGGCTGGCGGGGATCGCCGGCACCTTCCTGCGCCAGCAGGTGCTCGCCGGAGCGAGTGCTGTGCAGCTGTTCGACTCGTGGGTGGGCGCGCTCCCACCGCGCGACTACCGGGAGTACGTCGCCCCCCACTCGGCGGCGGCTCTGTCGGCCGTGGCCGATCTCGGCGTACCACGGATCCACTTCGGCGTCGGCACGGGCGAGCTCCTCGTCGACATGCGCGATGTCGGTACCGAGGTGGTCGGGGTCGACTTCCGGGTGCCGCTGTCCGAGGCGGCTCGACGAGTCGGTGACGGTCACGCGTTGCAGGGCAACCTCGACCCCGCGGTGCTCTTCGCCGACCGTGCGGCGGTCGATGCCCGGGTGCACCAGGTGCTTGCGGACGCCGAGGGACTTCCCGGCCACATCTTCAACCTCGGTCACGGCGTCCTGCCCGACACCGACCCGGACGTGCTGCACCGCGTCGTCGACCTCGTGCACGAGGCCACCACGCGCTAGCCCGCCGGCGTCCGGCTCGGGCCTGTCAGCCGGACCGTGGCGGCGACTGCCAGATCGAGATGTGGGACTCGCTCTCGTGGGTGAACGGCGTACGTCGCCAGTCGGCCCATCGGTGCCGCAGCGTCAGCCCCGCCATGCGGGCCATGAGGTCGAGCTCGGCGGGCCACGCGTACCGGAACGGGATCGACTCATGCCGCGCCACGCCGTCGACGAGGCGCAGGTGGTGCGAGACGACCGACTGCCCGGACACGTCGTACTCGTCGAAGCCCCAGCTCTGCTCGCTCACGTGGAAGGGGACGACGGTGCTCCCCGGAGGGAGGCGACGCAGCTCGGGGACCATGCACTCCACGACGAACGTGCCTCCGGGCTCGAGGTGCGCCGCGACGTTCGCGAAGCACGCGACCTGCGTCTCCTGCGTCGTCAGGTTCATGACCGTGTTGAACACCAGGTAGGCGAGGGTGAACCTGCCGTCGACGCGGGTCGTCGAGAAGTCGCCGATCGAGACCGGGATCGCGGAGCCGCCCGGCTTGGCGCGCAGCCGCTCGACCATCGCCGAGGACATGTCTATGCCGACGACCGGGACGCCGCGTCCGGCGAGCGGCAGCGCGATCCGACCGGTGCCGATCCCGAGCTCGAGGGCTCGACCGCCCCGGGCGAGATCGGCGAGCACGTCCACGGTCCGAGCGACGAGCTCGTCGTCGAACATCTCCGAGCAGTCCTCGTCGTAGGTGGCTGCGGCGGACTCGCCGAAGTGGTCGGGTAGCGCATCCATGCCCGGACGCTAGTCGCGGACGGCGCCGCCCGCGCGGACGTTCCTCCGCATCGCGGGAGCGTCAGGACCCGTCGACCGGAGCGGAAGCGGGACTCACGACCGGTGGCACGCGGCGCGAGCGGCGTACGGCGACCCAGATCACGAGGGCCACGGGCAGCACGACGATGAGGAAGGGCACGAGCGTTCCGAGCACGGTCATCGCAGCGACGAACGCATCGCTGAACGCAGCCCAGCCGGTCGTGAGGCCGGCCACGAAACCCGTGTCGGGCTCGTCGTCGGCCACGGGCGCGCCCTCGTCGAAGAGGCGCACCGTGACGGTCGCCTGCGCGGTCTGGTCGGCCAGGGTGCGCTGACGTGCCTGCAACGCCTCGAGGTCGGCCTGGCGACGGCTGAGCTCCGCCTCGAGCGTGACGATGTCGCCGATCGACGTCGCCCTGGCGAGCAGGGCGCGTACGCGGGCCAGCGAGGCCTCGGCGTTCGTCACGCGTACGTCGACATCAGCCACCTCGGCGGTCACGTCGGCGCTGCTGCGCGACGACGCCTCGACCGTGCCGAGGGTGGCGACGTCGCGCAGGAGCGAGTCGACCTTGTCGTTGTCGACGCGCAACGTGGTCGTCGACGACTCGTACCCGTACGGCGGGTACGGCTGGGGGCAGCGGCCCTCGGGGCACACCGTCTGGTCCTTGGTCGCGGGCAGCGGGATGCCGCCGTTGCTTCCGCGCGAGGTGACCTGGCTGAGCGGACTGCTGATGCTGCTTGCCATCCTCGGGTTCTCGTTGAGCGGCTACCTTCTGCCGTGGGATCAGAAGGCCTACTGGGC
>JANMMN010000363.1:0-3639 GCA_031373405.1 Actinomycetes bacterium | reverse complement strand
CTCGTCACCACCACCCGCGGAGTCTCGGGCGGCACGTTCGTCGTGCATCCCAACGTCGAGCAGATCGCGGGGCACCTCGAGGTCGGGCTCGGGCTGCTCGCTGTGAGCGCAGACCTGTCGGTGGAGCAGCTGCTCGAGGTGCGCGACCTCGTCGAGGTGCCGGCGGCCGGTCTCGCCGCCGAGCGCGCGACCCCGGCGCAGCTCTCCGCCGTACGCACCACCCTGGTCGACCCGCGGGTGGCCGAACCCGGCCAGATGCACGCGTGCAACCACCGGTTCCACATGCTGCTCATCGAGGCGGCCGGCAACCCGCTGCTCACGGTCGTGGCCCGGCCGGTGTTCGGCGTGCTGACGACGCGCTTCGTCCGCGGGGACGCCTCCGCCAGCTTCTGGGACACCGTGCTCGAGGACCACCGGGCGATCCTGCGCCGGGTCGAGGCGGCCGACGCCGCCGGGGCCCGCGCAGCCATGCACGACCATCTGACCCGGTTGCGGGTGCCTTACCAGCGGATCGACCGCGCGGCCCCCGGCACCCGGCTCGACGGCTCCCCGACCTGAGCTGCTGCCAGGATCGACCCGGACCACCTCACCCTGGTCCGAGAGTGGAACGCTTGACCGCACAGTGGAACAGTTACTACGCTCCGCAATAGTCCGATGTTTCGGTGCGGGGAGCGCCGACCAAGCAGGAAGAGGCGTCAGCCCATGACCGTGCACCCGGCACAGCTCGGCCGGTTCTTCGACGACTACGAGGTCGGCGACGTCTACCAGCACCCGTTCGGTCGCACCATCTCCGAGGCCGACTCGACCTGGTTCACCCAGCTCACCTGCAACACCAACCAGAACCACTTCAACACCCACCTCGCGGCCTCCAACCCGATCACGGGCGGCCGCGTCATCGTCAACTCCGGGTTCACCGTCGCGCTGGTGCTCGGACTCTCCGTGATCGACATGAGCCAGAACGCGGTCGCCAACCTCGGCTGGACCGACATCAAGCTCACGCACCCGGTCTTCATCGGCGACACGATCTACGCCGAGAGCGTGTGCACCGACAAGCGCGAGAGCTCTTCGCGCCCGGGCATGGGGATCATCACGATGATCACCCGTGGTCTCAACCAGGACGGCGACGTCATCGTGTCGTGGACCAGGTCGGTGATGATCCCCAAGCGCGACACCGGGATCGGGCAGAACTACTTCCCGCAGGCGAGCGCCGGACCGCTGTCCTACGACGCAGCCACGTGACGGGACCTCAGCAGTGACCCTTCGCCTCACCTACGCCCCCTGGGGCGAGACCCTCGACGAGATGGTGGCAGCGGCGTGTGCCGCCGAGGCCGCCGGCGCCGAGGTCGTGTGGGCACCGGAGCTGCACCGCTCGGCCACGGTCACCGCCGCCGCGCTCGCTGCGGGGACGTCCACCATCGGCGTCGGCACGGCGATCGCGCTCGCGTTCACCCGATCGCCCATGGTCACCGCACTCGAGGCGATGGACCTCGACGAGATGGCCCACGGTCGCTTCGTCCTCGGCCTCGGCTCCGGAGTGCAGCGGCTCAACGAGGACTGGCACAACGCTCGGTGGGGCAAGCCGGTCGCGCCCCAGCGCGAGACCCTGGCCATCGTGCGAGCAGTCATCGCGCGGTGCGCCGACGGCGAGCCGATCGTGGTCGAGGGCGAGTACGAGCACGCCCGGATCAAGGGCTACCAGCGCCCCTACCACCGCGAGCGCCCGGTGATCCCGGTCTACCTCGCCGGGATGGGGCCGGTCATGGTCTCGTTCGCGGCCGAGGTCGGCGACGGCTGGATCAGCCACGAGCTGTGCAGCCCGCAGTTCGTCCGCGAGCAGGTGCTTCCCTCGGTCGAGGCGGGGCTCGCCAGGGGGGGCAAGGCCCGCGCCGCCGTCGACCTCGTCGTGTCCGCGTGCTGCGCCGTCGACAGCGACGGGGCGGCCGCGCGCCGTCGCGCCGCCGGCATCGTCGGCTTCTACGCCAGCGTGCGCACCTACGCCGACTTCTTCGCTTTCCACGGCTTCGCCGACGACCAGGCGCGCGTCATCGAGGCGTTCAAGTCCGGTGAGGTGACGGCCGCCAGGCTCGGCGACGTCGTGAGCGACGCCATGATCGACGCACTTACGATCGCCGGCACGCCCGACGAGGTGGCCCAGCGTCTCGCGGCGTACGACGGGCTCGTCGACACGGTGAAGCTCAGCCCGCCGACGCACGGGCTGACCCCGGACGAGGTCCGCGCGTCGCAGGCCGCCGTCATCGCCCTGATCGCCGACCTGTCGGGGAGGACCGGCTCGTGAAGCCGCTCGCGGACATCCGCATCATCGCCGTCGAGCAGTACGGCGCCGGCCCGTGGGGCTCGGTGCAGCTCGCCGACCTCGGCGCCGAGATCATCAAGATCGAAGACCCGTCGGTGCTCGGCGACGTGGGCCGCTATGTGCCGCCGTACGCGGAGGACGAGGACTCGCTGTTCTTCGAGGTCCACAACCGCAACAAGCGCAGCCTGTCCCTCGACCTCGCCTCACCCGAGGGCCGTGCTGTGTTCGAGGACCTCGTGCGTGGCGCCGACGCGGTCTATTCCAACCTGCGCGGTGACGTCCCGAAGAAGATCCGGATCACCTACGACGACCTCAAGCACCTCAACCCGGCGATCGTGTGCTGCTCGTTGTCCGGGTTCGGGATGAGCGGGCCCCGGGTCAAGGAGCCCGGCTACGACTACATCCTGCAGGGGCTCGCCGGCTGGATGGACGTCACCGGTGACCCCGCCGGCCCGCCGACGAAGTCGGGACTTTCCCTCGTCGACTACAGCGGCGGCCTCTTCGCGGCCATCTCGCTGCTCGCCGGCATCCACCAGGCGCGCCGCGACGGCGTCGGCATGGACTGCGACATCGCGCTCTACGACGCGGCGTTCGCCCTGCTCACCTATCCCGGCACGTGGCACCTCAACGCCGGATTCACCCCGGTGCGCACGCGGCACTCGGCGCACCCGTCGCTCGTGCCGTTCCAGGCATTCCAGACCGCGGACTCGTGGATCGTCGTCGGCTGCGCGAAGGAGAAGTTCTGGGCCCGCCTCGCGCCGATGCTCGGTCACGAGGAGTGGCTCAGCGACAGCCGCTTCGCGACGTTCGCCGCCCGCGACACCCACCGAGACGTCCTCATCCCGCTGCTCGAAGAGGTCTTCGCGCGCAAGACGTCGGGCGAATGGCTCGAGGAGCTCTACGCAGCTGCGATCCCGTGCGGGCCGATCAACACCGTCGCGGAGGGCTTCGCCGAGCCGCACACCGCGGCGCGCGGACTCGTCATCGAGGCGGAGCACCCGCGCTACGGCTCGGTGCGGATGCCTGGCCCCGCGGTCAACGTGGGTCCGCGTCGTACCGACCACCGCCGGGCGCCGCAGCGCAACGAAGACTTCGACTACGTCGTGCGCGAGCTGCTCGGGTACGACGACGAGCGCATCGAGTCGCTCGTGTCCGCGGCCGCCTTCGGCGATCCCGGCACCACGCCGCACCTGCCGACCGCGCTCGAACCCACGGACTGAGCGTGGCTGCCACCGTGGCGGAACGGCTCGCCGGCTGGGCCGTGGGGCTGCGCCTCGACGACGTGCCGGAGCCGGTGCGCCGCGCGGCGCGTCGCCACCTGCTCG
>JANMMN010000359.1:0-3021 GCA_031373405.1 Actinomycetes bacterium | reverse complement strand
ACGTAGATCGCCTGCAGCGACGTGATCGAGTGACCACGGGTCGAGGTGATGCGCTCCTGCAGCTGACCCATCTCGTCGGCCAGGGTCGGCTGGTAGCCCACCGCGGACGGCATGCGACCGAGCAGGGTGGAGACCTCCGAGCCGGCCTGGGTGAAGCGGAAGATGTTGTCGATGAAGAGCAGCACGTCCTGCTTCTGCACGTCGCGGAAGTACTCCGCCATCGTCAGCGCCGACAGCGCCACACGCAGGCGCGTGCCCGGCGGCTCGTCCATCTGACCGAAGACCAGGGCGGTCTTGTTGATGACACCGGACTCGGTCATCTCACCGAAGAGGTCGTTGCCCTCACGGGTGCGCTCACCGACACCGGCGAAGACGGACACGCCGCTGAAGTTCTCCGCGACGCGGTAGATCATCTCCTGGATGAGGACGGTCTTGCCGACGCCCGCTCCCCCGAAGAGACCGATCTTGCCGCCCTTGACGTACGGCGTGAGCAGGTCGATGACCTTGATGCCGGTCCAGAACACCTCGGTCTTGCTCTCGAGCTGGTCGAAGCTCGGCGCCTGCGCGTGGATACCCCGGCGCTCGGTGATCGTGAGCGTCGACTCCTCGACGTCGAGCGGCTTGCCGAGCGTGTTCCACACGTGCCCGAGGGTCACGTCGCCGACCGGCACGGTGATCGCGTCACCCGTGTCGGTCACAGCGGCACCGCGGACGAGGCCGTCGGTCGGCTGCATGGAGATCGTGCGGACGACGTTGTCGCCGATGTGCTGGGCCACCTCGAGGGTCAGCGTGCGCGTGGGCGCCTCACCCTCGATGTCGCTACCGAAGCTCACCTCGACGTGGAGCGCGTTGTAGAGCTCCGGCATCGCCTCGACGGGGAACTCCACGTCGACGACCGGTCCGGTGACCCGGGCGACCCGGCCGACGCCGGTCGTGGTCTCAGTCGTTGCAGTCATGGTCTTCCTCGACTCCTATGCGGAAGCGGAGAGTGCGTCGGCCCCGCCGACGATCTCGCTGATCTCTTGGGTGATCTCGGCCTGACGGGCCTGGTTTGCCTGGCGGCTGAGGGTCTTGATGAGGTCCTCGGCATTGTCTGTCGCCGACTTCATGGCCCGGCGACGGGCCGCGTGCTCGGAGGCTGCCGACATGAGCAGCGCGCCGAACACGAGGTTCTCGACGTACTTGGGGAGCAGCGAGTCGAGCACGGCGGCGCCGGAGGGCTCGAACTCGTAGAGCGGGAAGGGACCGTGGCCGGCGGCTGCGGCCTCGGCCGCAGTCTGCTCGACGACCTCGAGCGGCAGGATCCGGCGCACCGTGGGGCGCTGGGTGACCATGCTCTCGAAGTGCGTGTAGACGATGTGGATCTCGTCGGCGCCACCGTCCTCGGTGCGGGTGAGGAACGACTCGAGCAGCGCAGCCGCGATCTCCTTGGCGTGGGCGTACGTCGGCTGGTCGGAGAACCCCGTCCACGAGCTCGCGACCTCACGGCCGCGGAACCGGTAGTAGCCCACCGCCTTGCGACCGACGAGGAACGACAGAACGGTCATCCCGTTGCCGTTGAGCAGTGCGGTGAGCTGCTCGCCCTCCTTGATCGCGGCCGAGGAGTAGGCACCGGCGAGGCCACGATCGGCGGTGATCACCAGGACCGCCGCACGCACCTGCATGCGCTGGCTGGTGTCGGTCAGCGGGTGGCCGCCGCCCGTGTGCGACGCGGCCGCCGAGATCGCGCGGTAGAGCTCACGGGTGTACGGAGTTGCCGCCTCCACCCGCTGCTGCGCCTTGACGATCCGGGACGAGGCGATGAGCTCCATCGCCTTGGTGATCTTCTTGGTCGACTGGACGGTCTTGATCCGTCGTCGATAGATCCTCTGCTGTGCGCCCATGGGGGTCTGACCTCAGCCCTTGACCCGGGTGATCGTCGCCTGCTGCACCTCGGCCTGCTCGAGGGCCTCCACCGGAGCCTCGTTGACCACCAGCGGCGTACCGGCCGAGGTCGTGAACTGCTGCTTGAAGGTGGCGATCGAGGCTTCGAGCAGCGTGACGGAGTCGTCCGAGAGGTCGCTCGTGGAGCGGATGCCCTCGAGCAGGCCCTTCTGGTCGCGCCTGAGGTAGTCGAGGAAGTCGTGCTCGAAGCGACGGACGTCCTCGAGCGGGACGTCGTCGAGCTTGCCGGTGGTGCCGGCCCAGACCGACGCCACCTCTTCCTCCATCGGGAACGGCGCGTACTGCGGCTGCTTGAGCAGCTCGACGAGGCGCGAGCCGCGTGCGAGCTGCGCCTTGGAGGCCGCATCGAGGTCGGAGCCGAAGGCCGAGAACGCCTCGAGCTCACGGAACTGGGCGAGGTCGAGCCGCAGGCGACCGGCGACCTTCTTCATCGCCTTCGGCTGCGCCGAGCCGCCGACGCGGGAGACCGAGATTCCCACGTTGATGGCGGGTCGGACGCCGGAGTTGAACAGGTCCGACTCGAGGAAGCACTGCCCGTCGGTGATCGAGATGACGTTGGTCGGGATGTACGCCGACACGTCGTTGGCCTTGGTCTCGATGATCGGGAGCCCGGTCATCGAGCCTGCACCGAGCGCGTCGGAGAGCTTGGCGCAACGCTCGAGCAGCCGGGAGTGCAGGTAGAAGACGTCACCCGGGTAGGCCTCGCGACCCGGGGGACGGCGCAGCAGCAGCGAGACGGCGCGGTAGGCCTCGGCCTGCTTGGACAGGTCGTCGAAGATGATCAGGACGTGCTGGCCCTGGTACATCCAGTGCTGACCGATCGCCGAGCCGGTGTACGGCGCGAGGTACTTGAAGCCGGCCGGGTCGGATGCGGGCGCCGCAACGATCGTCGTGTACGCCATCGCACCGGCGTCCTCGAGGGCACCCTTGACCGCTGCGATGGTCGAGCCCTTCTGGCCGATCGCGACGTAGATGCACTTGACCTGCTTCTTGACGTCGCCGGACTCCCAGTTCTGCTTCTGGTTGATGATCGTGTCGATCGCCACCGCGGTCTTGCCGGTCTGGCGGTCACCGATG
>JANMMN010000303.1:0-6872 GCA_031373405.1 Actinomycetes bacterium | reverse complement strand
GCTCGTGACCGAGCCGTCGGTGAAGACCTCCTGGATGGCGCGCGCGATGAGCGGCGCGACCGGGAGCACGGTGAGGGTCGGGAAGCGGCGATCGGCGCTGATCGGGAGGGTGTCGGTGACGATGACCTCGCGCACCCGGCTGTTCTGGAACCGCTCGACGGCCGGGCCGGACAGGATCGCGTGGGTCGCAGCGACGATGACGTCCTTCGCCCCGTTCTCGAAGAGCTGCTCGGCTGCCTTCACGATCGTGCCGCCGGTGTCGATCATGTCGTCGATGACCACGCAGATGCGTCCCTCGACGTCGCCGACGACCTCCTGCACCTTGGCCTCGTTGGGCACGTCGGGGTCGCGGCGTTTGTGGATGATCGCGAGCGGGGCACCGAGCAGGTCGGTCCAGCGCTCGGCCACGCGCACGCGGCCGGCGTCCGGGGAGACCACGGTGATGAGGCTGCGGTCCTCCACCGTCTGGGCGACGTACTTCACGAGAAGCGGGAGCGCGAAGAGGTGGTCGACCGGGCCGTCGAAGAAGCCCTGGATCTGCGCGGTGTGCAGGTCGACGGCCATGAGCCGGTCGGCACCCGCCGCGAGGAACAGGTCGGCGACGAGACGCGCCGAGATCGGCTCCCGACCACGGTGCTTCTTGTCCTGCCGGGCGTAGCCGTAGAACGGCATGACCACGGTGATCCGCTTGGCCGAGGCGCGCTTGAGCGCGTCGACCATGAGCAGCTGCTCCATGATCCACTTGTTGATGGGCTCGGTGTGGCTCTGCAGCACGAAGGCGTCGCAGCCGCGCACCGACTCCTCGAACCGCACGAAGATCTCGCCGTTGGCGAAGTCGTAGGCCTGCGTCTCCACGAGGTCGACGCCGAGCTCCCTCGCAACGTGCTCGGACAGCTCGGGGTGCGAGCGTCCGCCGATGAGCACGAGCCGCTTCTGGCTGGTCTGGACGATGCCGGTCACTGCTGATGCTCCTCGTGCGCTGCTGCCTCCGAGCCGGCGGTCGCCGTCCCGGAATCCTGTGTGGCCGTAGCGGCCTCGGCCGCCTGCGCGGACGCCGTGCCCGGGCGCTTGCGCCCGACCCAGCCCGCGACGTTGCGTTGACGGGCCCGGCCCACGGCCATCGCACCGGGCGGGACGTCCTCGGTGATGACCGAGCCAGCGGCGGTGTAGGCGCCGTCTCCGATGGTCACGGGTGCCACGAGCATCGAGTCGCTGCCGACCCGGACGTGGTCGCCGATCGTCGTGCGGTGCTTGGCCACCCCGTCGTAGTTGACCACCACCGTGGCCGCTCCGATGTTGGAGCCTTCACCGATCTCGACGTCGCCGACGTAGGACAGGTGTGGCACCTTCGAGCCCTTGCCGACGACCGCGTTCTTGGCCTCGACGTACGCCCCGAGCTTCGCCTTCTCACCGAGCACGGTGCCGGGTCGGATGAAGGTGAACGGCCCGACCGTCGCTCCCGCGCCGATCTCGGCCCCGCTGCCATGCGTGCGCACGACGCTGGCACCAGCGCGCACGACGACGTCGATCAACGTGGTGTCAGGACCGACGACCGCACCGGTCGCGATCGAGGTGCGGCCCTGGAGCGAGGTGTTGCGCTCGATCACGCAGTCGCGCTCGAGCGTGACGTCGGCGTCGATCCAGGTCGTGGCGGGGTCGACGATCGTGACACCGTCGCGCATCCACGCGAGGTTGATGCGATCGCGCAGCAGCGCCCCCGCTGCGGCGAGCTGGGAGCGGTCGTTGACGCCGAGGATCTCGTCGGCGTCGGTCGTGGCGACGGCGGCGACCGGGAGCCCGGCCCGCACATGGAGACCGAGCACGTCGGTGAGGTACTCCTCGCCCTGCACGTTGTCGGTGGTGAGGCGCCCGAGCGAGTCGCGCAGCGCCTCGAGGTCGAAGGCGTACACGCCGCTGTTGATCTCGCGCACCGCACGCTGGGCGTCGTCGGCGTCCTTCTGCTCGACGATGCCCGTGACGCGACCGGTCGCGGGGTCGCGCAGCACCCGGCCGTAGCCGGTGGGGTCCTCGAGCACCGCAGTGAGGACGGTGGAGCTCGCGTTCTCGTCGGTGTGTGCGTCGAGAAGGCTCTGCAGCGTCTCGCGGGTGAGCAGCGGGGTGTCACCCGCGACCACCAGCACCGGGCCGTGCGGGTCGAGGGATACGCCGGCCGCCGCCAAGCCCTCGAGTGCGACCCGCATCGCGTGCCCCGTGCCGTTCTGCTGGGCCTGCTCCACGGTCACGGCCTCGGGTGCGATCTCGGCGAGGTGGGCGACGACCTGGTCGCGGCCGTGCCCGACGACGACGACGAGATGCGCGGGTTCGAGCTGCGCGACAGCCGCGAGGACGTGCCCGACCAGGCTGCGACCGCCGACCTCGTGGAGGACTTTCGGCGTCGTCGACTTCATGCGAGTACCTTCACCGGCTGCGAGCACGACGATGGCGGACGGGCGCGGGCTGCTCACGAGGGCGTCACTGCTCTCCAGGTGGGCGGTCGAGGCGGGCTCACCCTACCCCTCCCCGATCGGCCCACAGGCGGCGGCACGGGACTCGACGAGGCGGGTTGCAGTTCGGACGCGGGTCGCCCCGGTCAGGCAACGGGACACGCACAGATCACGTCGGCTCCCGGGGCAGGAATCGAACCTGCGTCGTACCCGCATTCAAAGTGCGGTCGCCCCTGCCAGCAGAGCAACCCGGGAAGGGTCTCGTGACCAGGGTAGGCCGCTCGAGGACGGCGGTCGTCGTACGCCGTCCCGGACCGGCTTGACATTCCTACGGTAGCGTAGGTTACGGTTGCGTAGCCGTAGGTAGAGCGGACCACACCGCGCTCCCGGCCCACCGACAAGGAGACCCCGTGACCGTCATGCAGGACATCGTCCGCAGCGCCGACGAGGCAGCCGAGGAGCAGTCGCTCACCGGGCACGCCTACGCCGCAGCGCGCTCGGACGCCAGCGCCCCCATGTTCACCGGCAACGACACCCAGACCCTCGTCGAGCGGGTGACGGTCGGGCTGTTCGTGGCCGTGCCGCTGCTCGCCGTTGCGCTCGCCGTCCCCTTCGCCTGGGGCTGGGGCATCGGCTGGAGCGACGTCATCCTCTCCGTGCTGTTCTTCGGCATCGCCGCCCACGGCATCACCATCGGCTACCACCGCGCCTTCACCCACGGCTCGTTCAAGCCCAACCGCCCGCTGAAGATCGCGCTCGCGATCGCCGGCAGCCTCGCGATCGAGGGCCCGGTCGCCCGCTGGGTCGCCGACCACCGCAAGCACCACGCATTCAGCGACGCCGAGGGCGACCCCCACTCCCCCTGGCGCTACGGCGACTCCACCCGCGGGCTCATCAAGGGATTCCTCTTCTCGCACACGGGATGGCTCTTCGACCTCGAGCAGACACCGATCGAGAAGTACGCCCCCGACCTCCTCCGGGACAAGGACATCGTGCGCATCTCACGACAGTTCCCGCTGTGGGTCGCCGTGAGCCTGCTCGCCCCTGCGGTGCTCGGTGGCCTCATGACCTGGTCCTGGCAGGGCGCCCTCTCGGCGTTCTTCTGGGCCTCGCTCGTCCGGGTCGCCCTCGTGCACCACACGACCTGGTCGATCAACTCGGTCTGCCACGTGTGGGGCAAGCACCCGTTCAAGACCCGCGACCGCTCCGGCAACGTCGCCTGGCTGGCGATCCTGTCCGGCGGCGAGTCCTGGCACAACCTGCACCACAGCGACCCGACCTGTGCCCGGCACGGTGTGCTCAAGGGCCAGATCGACACCAGCGCGAGGCTCATCGAGCTCTTCGAGTGGCGAGGCTGGGCGACCGACGTGCGCTGGCCCAAGCCGGAGCGGCTCGAGGCCCGCGCCGCCTCCACGAGCGCTGGCGCCGACCATCGTCCGGCGTGAGATTCCCCGTACGCCGTAGGTCGACGTGCTCGGTCACGGCATCATGAGCGACGTGACCGAGGACAACGGCCCGACCCCCGAGCTCGACGAGTCTGCTCCGACCGACGCAACGCCGCGACGCGGACGTGCCGAGCGGGTGCGACCTGAGCGCGTGCGCATGAGCGGTCGCGAGCGGCGTGAGCAGCTCGTCGATGTGGGGCGCAAGCTCTTCGCCGAGAAGGGGTTCGAGGCCGTCACCATCGAGGAGATCGCCGCGAAGGCCAACGTCTCCAAGCCTGTCGTCTACGAGCACTTCGGGAGCAAGGACGGCCTCTACGCCGTCATCGTCGACCGCGAGATGAACATCCTGCTCGCGATGGTGAGCGACTCGCTCACCGCCGACAACCCTCGGGCCCTGCTCGAGCAGGCGGCCCGAGCTCTCTTCGACTACATCGAGGGTCGTAGCGACGGATTCCGGGTGCTCGTGCGCGACTCCCCCGTGGCGCAGAACACCGGCAACTTCGCCTCGCTCCTGCGCGACGTGGCCAGCCAGGTCGAGGCGCGGCTCGCCAAGGAGTTCGACAGCTTGGACTTCCCGGCCAAGTTCGCACCGATGTACGCCAACATGCTCGTCGGCATGGTCGCGCTCACCGGCCAGTGGTGGCTCGACGTACGCAAGCCGAAGAAGGACGAGGTCGTCGCCCACGTCGTCAACCTGGCCTGGAACGGGCTCGTCGGCCTGGAGAAGAAGCCGTCGCTCATCACCACCCGGCGCAAGGGCTGAGCACCCAGCAGCTCACGACCGAGCGGCTCGATCTCGAGCCGCTCACCGTCGCGCACGCCGAGGAGATGCTGGACCTGCTCGCCGACCGCGCGCTCTACGCCTTCACCGGCAACGAGGCCTCGCCCACGTTCGAGGAGCTGCGTGCTCGCTACGAGCGGCAGACGCTCGGGCGCTCCGCCGACGGCACGGAGACCTGGCACAACTGGATCCTGCGCGAGCGGGCGTCCGGCGTCGCGGCCGGCTTCGTGCAGGCCACGGTGGTCGCCGACCGGGCCGAGCTCGCCTGGGTCGTGGGCACGGCGTACCAGGGGCAGGGGTATGCGAGCGAGGCTGCGCTCGCGGTGTGCGACGCGCTCGTGCGCGGAGGTTTGGGTCCGCCGATCGAGCGCGTGATCGCCCACATCGCGCCCGGGCACCTCGCGTCCGAGTCGGTCGCGCGACACCTCGGGCTCGCCCCCACCGACGTCACCCACGACGGCGAGACCCGCTGGGCCTGAGCCCGCTCCACCGATCGGACGGGTATCTCGATGTCGAGACATCCTCGCTAGGCTCGACGCATGGGTCGCGAGCCGGTGGACGAGGTCGACGTCCTCGTCGATGCCTGGCGCAGGGAACGACCCGACCTCGACGTGGCCCCGCTCGAGGTGCTCTCCCGGGTGAGCCGGCTCGCCCGGCACCTCGATCTGGCCCGACGCGAGGCGTTCGAGGCCCACGACCTCGAGCCGTGGGAGTTCGACGTGCTCGCCGCGCTGCGCCGGGAGGGAGCGCCGTACGCCCTCTCGCCCGGACGTCTGCTGCAGGTCACGCTCGTGACCAGCGGGACGATGACGAACCGCATCGACCGGCTCGCGGCCAAGGGCCTCGTCGAGCGGGTGCCCGACCCGCACGACGGACGCGGCGTGCAGGTCACGCTCACGGTCGAGGGACGCTCCCGGGTTGACGCCGCGCTCACCGATCTCCTCGCGCACGAGCGCTCGATCCTCGCCCAGCTCGACGCGCCCGACCGGAGCCGGCTCGCCGACCTCCTGCGCCGCCTCACGATCCCCTTCGAGACCGACTGACGGTCACGCCTCCCCCGGCACGACTCTGGTGCGGGTGTGAGATCGAGCCACTCGGAGCAGCTAGCGAGGGGGGAGTGCGTAGGTGTCGTCCGGCACCAGGACCGTCGTGGCCGGATGCCGTGGGTCGCGGATCCGCCAGAGGGCGCGCGCCACGATGCCAATGCCGATGGCGAGGAAGATCAGCGCCGCGCCGCGGCCCTGAGTCGAGTGGTCCCCGAGGACCAGGCGGCCCCCAGGGAGTAGTGACGCCTGCTCGCTCGAACCGACTGCGGGGGTGTCGGCGTACGGGATCGTCACGGAGGATGCGGTGCCGTCAGGGGCGACGAGCACCACCGTGTTGGTGCCGGCGGACCCGTTGTCGGTCACCGACGTGACCCGGGCCGAGACCACGGGGGATGCCGACGCCACCAGGAAGGCCGCACCGAGTGCGAGACAGACCACGGCGAGCACCCACCGGAAGGTGTCCCAGAGCCCGCGCTTGGACTCGTAGTACTCGCCGGTCTCGCCCTTGTATCCGAGCGTTCCCTTCCCCAGCTGATGCTCGCGCAAGCGCATGTCAGGGTCCCTCTCCCTCGATGTGGCCCGACCACGTCGGCACGCCTCAGTATCCACCCGCGAGGCAAGGAAGTGGGCGATGACCGCGGAGGCTTCCCTGCCGAGCGAGTTAACCTCGGGAGGGTTGCTGCAGCAGTTCCTCGTATGTTCTTCGGACGCTGGCAGATCGACTCCGCCGGGCGCCCTCGTCTCCCCCTGGGTCTTCAGGTGGTTGAGGACACATCGGCGGCAACTTGCGGGATGCGACGTTCGCTTCCGCCGCACGCAACGGAAGAGGAACAGTCATGGTCAACGGAACAGTCACGTGGTTCAACGGCGAGAAGGGCTTCGGCTTCATCGCCCCCGAGGACGGAAGCGCCGACGTGTTCGTGCACTTCTCCGCGATCGCGTCGTCGGGCTACCGCTCGCTCGTGGATAACCAGAAGGTCACGTTCTACGTCACGCAGGGCCAGACGGGCCCGCTGGCGGAGAACGTCACGCCTCTCTAGGTCCGACAGGACCGCGGCGGCCAGCAGCCGCCGACCGACGTGGATCGCCCCTCGGGGCGGTCCACGTTCTCGTTCTCGGGCCCGACAACGGAATCCGCGCAGCTCGGGCGGGTTCT
>JANMMN010000293.1:0-19294 GCA_031373405.1 Actinomycetes bacterium | reverse complement strand
GTCGTCCGCAACACCTTCCCCGACCCGGGGCCGGGCTCGCCCGCCGCGGCCTCGCCGCCCACCCGGCTCGTGTACGCCGGTCGCATCGCGGCCTACCGCGACCTCGAGGCGATCGCCGCGGCAGACGTCGACCTCCCGGTGCTCATGGTCGGACCGGCTGACGCGACCTGGCTCGGGTCGCACGCGGCCGAGCTCGAGGGCATCGAGGTGCGCGACCCGGTGAGCGTCGCCGAGGTCACCGACCTGCTGCGTGCCGGCGGAGTCGCCCTGGTGACGAACTCGGACAAGTGGGACAACCACCTCCTGGCTCAGCCCAACAAGCTCTTCCACGCGGTGCACGCCGGCGTGCCCGTCGTCGCGACCGACGTGCCCGAGCTGCGACGCGTCGTCGCGGGCCACGGACTCGGCACGCTCTACCGCGCCGGTGACGCAGCCGACCTGGCCCGGGCCGTGCGCGACCTGCTCGCCGAGCACCCGGCGTACGTCGAGCGCGTCGTCGCGGCGCGCTCCGCGCTGTCGTGGCAGGCCGACTCGGAGACCCTGATCACCCTCTACGACGCGCTCGGGAGCCCGGAAGCCGCCTGAGCATCCCGTATGCTCGAGCGGTTCCCACCACCCCGCCGCGTGATCGCGGCAGCCCTGGAGGCCGTCCTTGTCCGCGACCACCTCGTCCTCGTCGACGCGGCCGCCGGTGTCGGACGAGATCCGGGTCTTCGAGCCGCACAAGGCCGGGCTCCCGCCGCTCAAGACCTACCTCACCGACGCGTGGAACCGACGGGCCTTCGCCAACGAGCTCTCCCGCGCGGAGATGCGCGCCGCCCAGACCAACACGTTCTTCGGTCGGCTCTGGCTCATCATCAACCCGATGCTGCTCGCGCTCGTCTACTTCGTGCTCGTCGGAATCCTCAGCGGGGCGTCGCTCTCGGCCACGGCGTTCGCGCACCTGCTCGTCACGCTCTTCGCGTTCTACTTCGTCGCCGGCTGCATCACCGGTGGCGCCTCCTCGGTCGTTCGTGGCTCGAAGCTCGTGATGAACCAGGCGTTCCCGCGCGCGCTGCTCCCGCTCTCCGCGGTGCGCACGTCGTTCCGCCGCTTCGCCCCGACGTTGATCGTCACCGCCGCCGTGATGCTCGTCGTGCGCGTGCCGTTCGGGCTGCCCACGCTGCTCGCGATCCCGGCGTTCCTCATCATCATCGTGTTCAGCTCCGGGCTCGCCATGCTCTTCGGCACCCTGCAGGTCTACTTCCGCGACACGACGGCGTTCCTGCCGTACTTCGTCCGCATCTGGCTCTACCTCTCCCCGGTGATCTGGACGGCCGAGGCGATGGTCGGCACGAAGTTCGACCTGTGGTTCATCAAGCTCAACCCGCTCTACCCGATGTTCGTCGCCTACAACGACGCGCTGATCCTCGGCATCGTCTCGCCGTTGTGGGTGTGGGCCGCGTCCCTCGCCTGGGCGGTCGCCGCGTTCCTCGGCGGTGCCCTGCTGTTCCTCTCGCGTGAGCGCGAGTTCTCGGTGAGGTTGTAGCCACGTGAGCATGCCTGAGGTCAGCACGCCGTCCGCCGCCGACGCGGCACCGGTCGTGGCCGCCGACCCCGTGGTGCACACCGAGCCCCGCCAGGTGCTCTCCCAGGAGCGCTCGGACCGGGTCGCGGTCAAGGTCGAGAACCTCTCGGTCACCTACCGCACGTCGTATGAGAAGGTCCCGACCTTCAAGTCGGCGCTCAAGCGCCTCGGCAAGGGTGAGCGCGTCGTCAAGGAGGTCGAGGCCCTCAAGGAGGTCTCCTTCGAGATCAACCACGGCACGGTCCTGGGAGTCATCGGCCACAACGGCGCCGGAAAGTCCACCCTGATGCGGGCCATCGCCGGCATCCTGCCGCCCTCGGCCGGACGCATCGAGGTGCACGGCCGCATCTCCACACTGCTCGCGCTCGGCGTCGGCTTCAACCCCGCACTGTCCGGTCGCGAGAACGTCATGCTCGGCGGTCTGGCCGCAGGTCTGACCCGCGCGGAGGTCGACGAGCGCTACGAGGAGATCGCCGAGTTCGCCGGTCTCGGCGACTTCATCGAGATGCCGATGCGCACCTACTCATCCGGCATGTTCTCCCGGCTCGCCTTCTCCGTCGCGGTCCACATGGAGCCCGACGTCCTCATCATCGACGAGGCGCTCTCCGCCGGTGACGCGGCGTTCAAGAAGAAGGCCGCGCGCAAGATGGACGAGCTCATGGGTCAGGCCCGCACGTTGCTCCTCGTGAGCCACGCCCTCTCGACCATCAAGGACATGTGCAACGACGCCATCTGGCTCGACCACGGCCGGATGATGCGTCGCGGCGACCCCACCGACATGGTCAACGCCTACCTCAAGCACCTCGAGGTCGGCGAGGAGAGCGTCGCGATGGAAGACCTCTGACCACGACGTACGACGTCACGGTCGTCTCCAGCGGCCACGACGTCGCGGACGCCCGGCTCCACCGCCAGGTCGCGGCGTTCCACCGTGCCGGCCTCACCGTCGAGGTGCTCGCGCTCGGCGATCCTGCTGCGGGACCCACCGGCGCCGCAGTCTCCACCCACTCGCGTCGCGGCGTCCGTGGTCGGATCGCCGACGCCACCTTCCGACCGTGGTCGGCGCGCGGCCGGGTCATCGTGGTGCTCGACCCTGATGCGGTGCCCGCCGCGCGGCTGGCCGGGGGCCTCCGCCGGCGCCCGGTGGTCGTCGACGTGCACGAGGACTATGCCGAGCTCGCCCGCGACCGGGCGTGGTCCTCGGGCGCTGCCGCGCCGCTGGTGCGGGGCGTGCTCTCGGGGGTCACGCGGCTCTCCCGCGGGGCGGCGCTCACCGTCGTGGCCGACGAGCAGGTGCCGCCGTTGACCGCGCGCGACCGGCTCGTGCTCCGCAACCTCCCCGACATCACCATGCTGCCCTCGCCCGCGCCGCGCTCGGAGCGACCCCGGGCGCTCTACGTCGGCGACGTACGACGCTCGCGCGGGCTGTTCGCGATGCTCGAGACGCTCGAGCTCGCGCCGTCGTGGACCCTCGACGTCGTCGGCCCGGTCAGCGCGGCCGACCAGGCCGATCTCGATGCCTGGCTGGTCTCCTCGGGCGCGGCCTCACGGGTGCGCTTCCACGGCCGCCAGCCGCCGGTCGAGGCGTGGGCGTTCGCTGCCGGTGCGTGGGCGGGCCTCTCGCTGCTCGAGCCCACGCCCGCCTTCGTCGCGGCCGTGCCGAGCAAGGTCTACGAATATCTCGCATGCGGCCTCGCGACCGTGGTGACGCCGCTGCCGCGTCAGGCCGAGCTGGTGAGCGACGCGCACGCGGGCGCGGTGGCCTCGACACCGGCCGAGGCCGCCGCCGTGCTCGAGTCGTGGACGGCCGACCCGACGCTCGTGGAGTCGATGAGCCGGGCCGCGCGGTCGTGGGCCGAGCGCGAGCTCAGCAGTGCGGCGTACGACGACCTCGCGGCCCGAGTCGCCGCCCTCGTCCGTCGCTGACCCAGCTGCCAGTGTGTGCGCGCCGCGGGCGACGCGCGGGCACTGGCGACTCGGGGTGGGGGCTACGGGCGGGCGGCGCGGCGTTCGAGTGCCGAGGTGGTGGCCGGGAGGCCGTAGACGACCTCGGGACCCTGCGGCAGCGGCAGCCGGTCGCCGAGGTGCCAGGTCGCGCGCACCATCGGAGCGTCGACCGCCACGATCACGTCGGAGCCGCGGGCGATCTCGAGGAGCACCGGGTCGCGGCGCACCGAGCGCCACGAGCGCGCCGGCTCGGTGATCGCACCCGAGACCTGTCCGCGCAGCCTGCGCACGCGGCGACGAGCCGTGCCGCCGATTCCCCTGGTCGGGGCGGCGCCTCCTGGGGCCGGGGCGGGTGCAGCAGCAGGAGCAGTCACCTCGGACGCCACCGCCGCGTTCGGGGCTGCGGAGGGTGCCGGCCGGTCGGTCGCGAGGAGGGCGGTCGCGGCGGTGGGTGCCGGGAGCGCGGGGAGGAGCAGGACGACGCGGTCGACCGCGTCGGCGAGCACCGGAAGCGGTGGGACGCGCGTGCCGAGAGTGACGTGGTGTCCGCGGCGGCGAAGGTCGTCGGCCTCGGCCGCTACCGCCTCGTGCGAGGTGCTCGACTTGCCGATGAGGAGCAGGACGTTCACGAGGCAGCCTCGACGCTCGCGCCGATGTCCTTGCGCAGCACCGCAATCCGCGGCCCGAGCTGCTGGTCGCGGCGGTAGGCACGCGCGAACTCGTACGCCGCGACCCGCACCTCGGGGTCGTCGGTGCGGGCGGCGTGTGCGGCAGCGACGAGTGCGGCGGCGACGTCGTCGGCGTCGAGGGTCTCGGCGGGGAACCACAGCGGGTAGCCCTCGAGCACGTCGCGCGCATGCCCGGTCGGGTCCTGCACCGAGACGATCGGCAGCCCGGTCGAGAGGTAGTCGAAGACCTTCCCACCGGTGATGTAGCGACCCGGCCCCTGCACGAGGAGCAGCGCGTCGAAGCCGGCGTAGGTCTCGCGCAGCGCCGTGCGCGAGACCGGCCCGTCGTAGCCCACACCCACGTCGCGCCCGCTCTCCACGAGGGCGGCGAGGTCGGCGCGCGGGGTCTTGTAGAAGCCGAGGAAGCCGTGCACGTGCGCGGTCGCGCCGGCGAGAGCGGGATCGGCGTACGCCGCGCGCCACCCGTCGAGGAACTCGCGCACCGGCACGACCGGCGTCACGGTGCCGACGTAGCCGAAGCGCAGCGGGCGGTCGGCGGGCGCGGCCGATGACGGGTGGCCCGGGTCGAACTCCGGGTCCCAGCCGTTCATGACGACCTTCATCTTCGCGGCCGACTCGGGATACTCCACCTGGTGCCACGAGGCGATCGGCTCGTTGACGAACCACACCTCGTGCGCGTCCGCGAGCATCGCGCGCTCGATCTGCGTGGGTCGCGATCCCGGCTCGGTGAGCCGACCACCGGTGAAGGTGTTGAGGCTCCAGGCATCGCGGTAGTCCATGACGAACGGCACGCCGTGCTCCTGGTGCAGCCGCCACGGCGCGGTGAAGGCGACGTTGGGGTTGGCGGTGGCGATCGCGAGGTCGACCGGCGTGCGCGCGTGGACGTCGAGTGCGGCCCTCTCGATCGGGCCGCGCCACGGGCCGTAGTGGATCTCCGGGAACGGCCGCTTGTCCAGGCGTGCGCGGGTGCGCCGCCAGGCGCCGGGGACGTAGACGCGGGTGCGCGACCAGTGCCGCAGGTCGGTCTCCATGCCAGGCCACGAGAACGGCACTCGCACGACGTCGATCCGCGGGTCGATGCTCGCCTCGAGCCCCGGGTCGGAGCCGGTGTAGCGCTCCCACATCTCGCGGTCGGTGGTGATGACGGTGACGTCCCAGCCGTCGGCGGCGAAGGCGTTGGCCGTCGCGAGCGCGCGGTAGACACCCGACCCACGGCACGGCGGATAGCCCCACGCGACGTAGAGCAGGTGCGGCCGGCGTGCCATCCCGTCCTCCTGCGTCGTGGTGGTGGTGGGCGCGGCGTACGGCGACCGGTCGGGGGAGCTCCCGCCGATAGGCTAACGGCCATGCGCGAGTACCTCCCGCCGCCGGTGCGCGCGGCGGCCCGGGGCGCCCGGCGCCGGGCCAAGATCGCGTCGCGCTGGTTGCACAAGCCCGACCCGATGCCGGTGGCGCCGGTCCCACCGCCGACTCCCGTCCGGCTGCTCATCGGCCCGGCGAACTTCGCCGGCCAGGGCTGGGAGTGGGCCCGCGCGGTCGAGCGCGACCTCGAGGGCGTGGGTGCGACGGCGTTCATGCTGGGCCGTGACCGGCTCGCCTTCGAGGCCGACTGGGTGGTCGCGCCCGAGGCGTGGGTCAACCCGTGGTGGCAGCGCCAGCAGACGCGCGACGTCATGGCGGGCTGGACCCACGTGCTCTCCGAGGCGCTCAAGCCGGTGCTCGGCACCCGCTACGGCAACGACGTGAGCGGCGAGGCCAAGCGGATGCGCCGACGCGGCATCAGGGTCGGGCTGGTCGCGCACGGCTCCGACGCTCGACTTCCCTCGCGCCACGCGGACAACCACGCCTGGTCGCCGTTCCGCGACGCCGAGGACTGGGACGTCGTCCCGCGCCTCGAGGAGCGGGTCGCACGGCACCAGCGGATCTACGCCGCCCACCACGCGACGGGCGGCGCCGTGTTCGTGACGACGCCAGACCTGCTCGACGACCTGCCCTACGCCACCTGGCTCCCCGTCGTCGTCGAGGTCGACCGCTGGCGCACCGAGGCAGCCCTCCTCGAACGCGAGCGGCCGCGGATCCTGCACATCCCCAGCAACCCGCGGATGAAGGGCACGACGGCCATCGATCCGGTGCTGCGAGCGCTGCACGACGAGGGAGTCGTGGAGTACGTCCGGCTCGAGGGAATCGAGCCTGACGAGATGCCGGCGCACATCGCCGACGTCGACCTCGTGCTCGACCAGGTCGCGCTCGGTGCCTACGGCGCCATGGCTGTGCAGGCGATGGCCGCGGGGCGGGTCACCCTCGCGCACGTCAGCGCGCGCAACCGCGCCCGCCTGCCGCAGGACCCGCCCGTCGTCGAGGTGACGCCGGACACCCTCGACGCCGTCGTGCGTGGTCTCGTGACAGATCGTGCCGCGGCCCGCGTCGTCGCGGCGCAGGGTCCGGCGTACGCCGTGGCCTGGCACGACGGTCACCACGCCTCGACCGTCCTGGCCCCCTGGCTGGGGGTCCCGCCGCCGCGCCCGCTGCGGGCAGCGGCGGGCGCGTGAAGCGGCTCACACCAGGGCCTTCCCGACTCCGCGCGGCCGGGGTGGGCAGGTCGAGCCGGTACCCTGAGGTGACCCCGAAGGAGCCCGCCCCGACATGACGACCGAGCGTTCCGCACGCCCAGGCGTGCGCATCGTCGACTCCGCCGACGTCGACGACCGCGCGGTGATCGGAGCCGGATCCAGCGTCTGGCACCTCGCCCAGGTGCGCGAGGGCGCCCAGCTCGGCGAGAACTGCATCGTCGGCCGGGGCGCCTACGTCGGCACCGGCGTCCTGATGGGCGACAACTGCAAGGTGCAGAACTACGCGCTGGTCTACGAGCCCGCGGTGCTCGAGGCCGGCGTGTTCATCGGCCCCGCCGTGGTGCTCACCAACGACCACTACCCCCGCGCGGTGAACCCGGACGGCTCGCCCAAGAGCGGGCACGACTGGGAGCCGGTGGGGGTCACCATCCGTGAAGGCGCCTCGATCGGCGCGCGCAGCACCTGCGTCGCCCCGGTCACGATCGGGCGCTGGGCGCTCGTCGCCGCGGGCTCGGTCGTGGTCAAGGACGTCCCCGCCTTCGCCCTCGTCGCCGGTGTGCCGGCCCGCCGCATCCGGTGGGTCGGACGGGCCGGCGTCCCGCTCGAACCGGCGGGGGACGACCTCTTCCGCTGCCCGCAGACCGGCGCGATGTGCCGCCAGGACGCCGAGACACTCACGGAGGTCGACGCATGACCGAGATGATCCCTGCCGCCAAGCCGCTCATCGGTGACGAGGAGCGCGAGGCAGTCGACCGCGTGCTGCGCTCGGGCATGATCGCCGGCGGACCCGAGGTCGCCGCGTTCGAGGCCGAGTTCGGTGCCCAGGTCGCCGGCGGCTGGCTCTGCGTCGCGGTCAACTCCGGCACCGCGGGATCACACCTCGGTCTGCTGGCCGCCGGCGTCGGTCCCGGAGACGAGGTCATCGTGCCGTCGTTCACCTTCGCGGCCACGGCCAACTCGGTCGCGCTCGCCGGTGCCACTCCGGTCTTCGCCGACATCGAGCCCGACTTCTTCTGCCTCGACCCGGTCGCGGTCGAGGCCGCGATCACGCCGCGCACCAAGGGCATCATGCCGGTGCACCTCTACGGCCACCCCGCGGACATGACCGCGCTGGGTGCCATCGCCGCCAAGCACGGCATCGCCGTCTACGAGGACGCCGCGCAGGCCCACAGCGCCGCGTGGCAGGGCCAGCCGGTCGGCACGTTCGGCGAGTTCGCGATGTTCTCGCTCTACCCGACCAAGAACATGACCTCGGGCGAGGGCGGCATGGTCTCGTGCGTCGACGAGGCGTTCGCGCGTCGCGTCAAGGTGCTGCGCAACCAGGGCATGGAGAAGCGCTACGAGAACGAGGTCGTCGGGTTCAACGCCCGGATGACCGACGTCCACGCGGCCATCGGTCGCGTGCAGCTCACCAAGCTCGCCGGCTGGACCAAGCAGCGCCAGGACAACGCCGCCTTCCTCGACGCGGGCCTCGAGGGCGTCGTTACGCCGCCGGTCGCCGACGGCGCGACGCACGTCTACCACCAGTACACGATCCGCGTCGTCGGCCAGGACCGCGACGCTTTCGCGGCCGAGCTCACCGCACGCGGCGTCGGATCCGGGGTCTACTACCCGATCCCCAACCACCGGCTCCCCTCCCTCGAGCACTACGCCCCGGGGCTCGACCTCGAGCAGACCGAGATCGCCGCTCAGCAGGCGCTCTCGCTGCCGGTGCACCCGGCGCTGTCGGCGGACGACCTCGAGAAGATCGTCGAGACTGTCAACGCCGTCGCGAAGGCCGGCGCCTGATGGCGCTGCGCGCCGGCCTGATCGGTCTCGGCATGATGGGGCGCCACCACGCCCGGGTCCTCGGCTCGCTCGACGGTGTCGAGCTCGTGGCCGTCGCCGACCCCGCGGGTGACCCGCACGGCATCGCCGGCGGACGCCCGCTGCACGCGAGCATCGAGGGGCTCATCTCCGTGGGCATCGACTACTGCATGGTCGCCGTGCCGACGGCGTACCACGAGCAGGTCGGGCTCGCCCTGGCCGAGGCCGGCGTGCACGCCATCATCGAGAAGCCGCTCGCACCCGACGTCGCCGCGGCCACCCGCCTCGCCGACGCCTTCGCCGCGCGCGGCCTCATCGGTGCCGTCGGCCACATCGAGCGCTACAACCCGGCGCTGCAGTCGCTCCGCACCCGGTTGGAGAACGGCGACCTCGGCGCGGTCTACCAGGTGGCCACGCGCCGTCAGGGCCCGTTCCCCGCACGCATCGCCGACGTCGGTGTCGTCAAGGACCTCGCGACCCACGACATCGACCTCACCGCGTGGGTGACCCAGCAGCCGTACACGTCGATCATGGCGCGCACGGCGTACAAGAGCGGTCGCGAGCACGAGGACCTCGTCTCGATCACCGGTCAGCTCGCCGACGGGACGGTGACCAGCCACCTGGTCAACTGGCTCTCGCCGATGAAGGAGCGCCTCACGGTCGTCACGGGGGAGAAGGGGACCTTCCTCGCCGACACCCTGACCGCCGACCTCACCTTCTACGCCAACGGCACGGTCGACACCGAGTGGGACGCCATCGCGAAGTTCCGCGGGGTCTCCGAGGGTGATGTCGTGCGCTACGCGCTGGCCAAGCCCGAGCCGCTGCGGGTGGAGCACGAGTGCTTCCGCGACGCGGTTCTCGGCCTGGCGGGTGCGGAGAGCACCATCGTGACGATGCACCAAGGCCTCGCGACGGTCGCCGTGGCCGACGCCGCGATCACCTCCGCCCGCGACGGCATCGTCGTCACCCTCTAGCCCCCTCGCCTACCGGGGTGGGCGTCAGTCGAGGGTTCGGTTGGGGGCTATCCGGCGGGCCAGGTCGCGGCGCAGGCGCTTGTCCCAGCTGGTGCGGCGCTTGATCGCGTCCGGGTCGGCGGCCGCTGCTGCCTTCGCCTCGCGCTTGGCGCGCTGGGCGGCCTTCGCCTCACGCTCGGTGTGGTGCGGGCTGTCGGGGAGGTGCCCGAGCCGCGTCACGACCTGAGCCTGCAGGTCGGCGACGACGTGCTCGCGGATCGCCCGGTCGGTGTCGGAGAGCTCCGTGCTGATGTTGCCGTCGTGCCGACGGTAGAGCCAGGTCGGTGTGGTGCTCACGGCGAAGGCCCGCTCGTCGAGCAGGAGCGAGACCCAGATCGGGAGCAGCATGATCCCGGTCAGCGACGGGTCCCACGTCAGGTCGCGCACGAGCTCGGTGCGCACGACCGCACCGTCGTTGACGAGCGAGTAGCCGCGGACGAGGTCGCCCAGGTGCGGCTGGGAGAGGACCACCTCCCGGGTGGGGACGAGGAGCGCGTCGGTGAGCCAGTACGACGTCGACACGACGTCAGCGCCACCGTCGACCAGCCTCATCGCCGCGCTGATGTGCATCGGCAGCATCGCGTCGTCGTCGCCGAAGATCAGCTGGTGCGAGGTCTCGACGAGCTGCACCCCCGTCGCGATCGCGACGCCGGGATCGCGACGGCCGTCGTGCTCGGTGATGCGGTGGTAGCGCACGGAGTACCGCTCGGCGACCCGACGGGTCGCGCCCTCGTCCTGGGACGCGTCGTCGACGACGAGCACCTCGGTGCGCGTGCCGGACACGCGCTCGGCCTCGCACGCCGCGGCCAGCACCGAGCTGATCGTGGGGCCGAGGAGCTGCGCGCGCTCGCGCGTGGGGATCAGCACGGTCAGCGACGGGCTCACGGTGCGTCTCCTGGGTCGGGGTGGGACGGGGGCGATGGCGCGCCACCACGGTAGGCCAGGTGCGGTGTCCCGGATCACCCGACGTGCTCGCGGGATGCGGGACGACCTCGTGCGACCGGTATCCTGGGACCTCGCCGTTCCGTCTGCTTGCGAAGAGGCTCACCCGTGAAGATCACCGTCGTCGCCCTGGGCAAGATCGGCCTCCCGCTGGCCGTCCAGTTCGCCAGCAAGGGCCACGAGGTCATCGGCACCGACGTCAACGCGGCGACCGTCGACTCGGTCAACGCCGGCGTCGAGCCCTTCCCGGGAGAGGCGTTCCTCGCGGAGAAGATGAGGGCCGCGGTCGACGCCGGCCTGCTGCGCGCCAGCACCGACACCGCGGCCGCGGTCGCCGAGAGCGAGGCCGTGGTCGTCGTCGTCCCCCTCTTCGTCGACGCCGAGGGCGTGCCCGACTTCGGCTGGATGGACGCCGCCACGCGCGACATCGCCCGCGGCATCAAGCCCGGCACGCTCGTCTCCTACGAGACCACGCTGCCGGTCGGCACCACCCGCGAGCGCTTCGGCCCGATGATCGAGGACATCTCCGGCCTGCGCGCCGGCACGGACTTCGCGCTGGTCTTCAGCCCGGAGCGCGTGCTGACCGGCCGCGTCTTCGCCGACCTGCGCAAGTACCCCAAGATCGTCGGAGGCATCGATGCCGAGAGCGGCAAGCGGGGCGTGGCGTTCTACGAGGCGGTGCTCGACTTCGACGAGCGCCCCGACCTGGCCCGCGCGAACGGGGTGTGGGACCTCGGCACGAGCGAGGCCTCCGAGCTCGTGAAGCTCGCCGAGACCACCTACCGCGACGTCAACATCGGTCTGGCCAACCAGTTCGCCCGGTTCTCGGCCGCGAACGGCATCGACGTCTTCGAGGTCATCGAAGCCTCGAACAGCCAGCCGTACAGCCACATCCACCGTCCCGGCATCGCGGTCGGCGGTCACTGCATCCCGATCTTCCCGCGGATGTATCTCTGGAACGACCCGGACGCGACCGTCGTGCGTGCGGCTCGTGAGGCCAACGCCGCGATGCCCGACTACGCGGTGGCCGTGCTCGAGGGGGCGTACGGCGACCTCTCGGGAGCCAAGGTCGCCGTGCTCGGCGCGGCCTACCGGGGCGGTGTCAAGGAGACCGCGTTCTCCGGCGTCTTCCCGACCGTCGCGGCCCTCGCCGCTCGCGGTGCGGTCGTCACCGTGCACGACCCGCTCTACACCGACGACGAGCTCGCCGGTCTCGACCTGACCGCGCACCACCTCGGCGACGTGGTCGACGCGGTCGTAGTGCACACCGACCACGCCGACTACCAGAGCCTCTCGGCGTCGGACTTCCCCGGCGTGCGGGTGCTCGTCGACGGCCGCCGGATCACCGACGCCGGCCGCTGGGCCGGGGTGACCCGCCGCGTGCTCGGCACGGCGTAGTCACCGACGTCAGCTCGGCGTGGGAGTCACTGTTCAGTCTGCCGCGACGACCTGGAGCGTCTCCATCGACGGGTCGGCGGCGTACGCGATCCGGCCGCCGTCGGCGCGCGCCGAGCTGAGCGCGGCGAGGGCGGCGGTCGTGACCACCTCTCCGGGGGCGAGCACGGGCACGCCCGGGGGGTAGGGGCAGACGAGCTCGGCGCTGATGCGCCCGACTGCGAGGTCGCGCCCGACGGTCTCGTGCCGGGCGAAGAACGCATCGCGCGGGCTCATCGCCACGATCGGGTCGACCGACCAGGCCGCGTTGGCCACCAGGTGCCGGGCCGGGCCGCGGTGCCTCTCGATCGCGGCCACCAGGGCGTCGAGGAACGGCGTCAGCGTGGTCTCGTCGTCGGCGACGGTCACCATCGCGATGAGCGTGTCACGGTCGGCCATCTCGACCGGGTACCCCTCGGCGAGCAGGTCCGCCTCGACCGCGTGGCCGTGCGCACCTGTCTCGGCGAGCAGCACCACGAGCTTCGTCGGGTCGACCACGCCGGCTGCGTCGGTGCCGACGACCTGGACTCCGCGCACGGCCCGCAGCCGGTCTCGCGCGGCGGCCACGAGGTCGATCGTGCGGCCGAGGAGCCGCGGCCCGTGGGCGGCGAGGAGCGCCCGCACCGCGTCGATGCTCGCCAGGGCGGCGCCGGAGTCCGACGTCGTACGGGTGGCGTCGAACGCCCGGTCGAGCCGGTCGGGGTCGAGCAGCCCGCCCGCACGTGAGCTGCGAGCCAGCACTATCGCGGCGGCGCTCCACGCCGGCAGGGTCTTGTGCGCGCTCGTCACGACCGCGTCCGCGCCGTCGGCGAGGGCATGTCGCGGCAGGTCCGGGTGGAAGCCGAAGTGCGCGGCCCAGGCGGCGTCGACCAGCAGCGGGACGCCGGCGTCGTGCGCCACGGTCGCGAGCGCCGCGACGTCGCCGCAGCCACCGACATACGACGGATCACCCACCATCACCGCGCAGGCGCTGGGGTGCGCCGCCAGCGCGGCCCGCACCACCGCGGGATCCACGCCGCCGGGCAGCCCGGTGCCGGGGTCGAGGGTGGGCGAGACCCACACCGGTCGCAGCCCTGCCAGCACCAGCCCGAGCAGCATCGAGCGGTGCAGGGTGCGTGAGACCACGACCTCGCGGCCGGGCGACCCGACGGCGAGCGCGAGAGCCTGGTTGCCATGCGTGGCCCCGCCGGTGGAGAACCGGCACCAGTCGACCTGCCACAGCGCCGCGGCGCGCGCCTCGGCCTCGACCAGCAGGCCGTCGCTCAGCTTCATCGTGTCGAGGCCGGCGTAGAGCGGCACGTCGCCGCGGATCACGTCGCCGACGAGGTCGGTGCGCTGCTTGTGCCCCGGGATCGTGAAGGGTCGCAGCGTGCCGGCCCCGGCCCGCTCGGTGAAGCGGAGCCAGGCGTCGAGCAGCGGGGCGTCGGCGCGCAGCCCGAGGGGGTCGCGCGGGTCGGGCGTCACCACTCAGATCGCGATGACCGTGGGCTCGCTCGGCACCGCGAGCGGGGGTCCGGTCGCGGCACGGACATCCTCGACGCTGACTCCCTGGGCGACCTCGCGCAGCACGAGCCCGTCGGCGGTGACGTCGATGACGGCGAGGTCGGTGATGATCCGGTTGACGACGCCGCGACCGGTGTAGGGGAGCGAGCACTCCTCGACGATCTTGTGGCTGCCGTCCTTGGCGACGTGCTCCATCATCACGATGACGCGTTTCGCGCCGTGCACGAGGTCCATCGCGCCACCCATGCCCTTGACCATCTTCCCGGGGATCATCCAGTTGGCGATGTCGCCGGTCGTGGAGACCTGCATCGCACCGAGGATCGCCGCGTCGATGTGGCCGCCGCGGATCATCCCGAAGCTCGTCGCCGAGTCGAAGTAGCTCGCGCCGGGCAGCACCGTGACGGTCTCCTTGCCGGCGTTGATGAGGTCGGGATCGACCGCGTCCTCGCTCGGGTACGGGCCGGTGCCGAGGATGCCGTTCTCCGACTGCAGCACGACGGTGACGTCGTCGGGCAGGTAGTTGGGGACGAGGGTCGGCAGGCCGATGCCGAGGTTGACGTACTCGCCGTCGCCGAGCTCGCGGGCGACGCGAGCGGCGAGCTGCTCACGGGTCAGGGCCATCCTCAGGCTCCCTTGCTCACGGTGCGGCGCTCGATGCGCTTGTCGGCTGCCTGCTCGGCCGTGAGCGCGACGACGCGCTGCACGAAGACGCCCGGCGTGTGGACGGTCTGCGGGTCGATCTCACCCGGCTCGACGAGCTGCTCGACCTCGGCGATCGTGATTCGGCCCGCGCTGGCGACCAGCGGGTTGAAGTTGCGGGTGGACCGGTCGAACACGAGGTTGCCGTGGCGGTCGCCGACGCTGGCGCGCACGAGCGCGAAGTCGGTGACGATGCCGCGCTCGAGGACGTAGTCGCGGCCGTCGAAGGTGCGCGTCTCCTTCGCCGGCGACGGCAGAGCGATCGACCCGTCGGCGGCGTAGCGCCACGGCATGCCGCCGTCGGCGACCTGCGTGCCGACCCCGGCGGGGGTGTAGAACGCGGGGATGCCCGCGCCGCCGGCCCGCAGCCGCTCAGCCAGGGTGCCTTGGGGGATCAGCTCGACCTCGAGCTCACCGGAGAGGAACTGGCGTTCGAACTCCTTGTTCTCCCCGACGTAGGACGACGTCATCCGCGCGATGCGCCGCGCCTGCAGGAGAACGCCGAGGCCCCAGTCATCCACGCCACAGTTGTTCGACACGACCGAGAGGCCACTCACACCGCGGTCGAGCAGTGCCCGGGTGAGCACCGAGGGGATCCCGCAGAGCCCGAAACCACCGACAGCCAACATCGCACCGTCACCGATGTCGGCGACCGCCTCCGCGGCCGAGCCGACCACCTTGTCCAGTGCCATCCTCGCCCGTCCTCCCGAGTGCCCGATTCGCTCGGACTCTACTCAGGGGCGGAGCCTGCTCGTGCCGGGGTCGGTGGCTCGTACGCCGGCACCTCAGCCGACACAGGTCTGCTGGTCAGCGGGCTTCGGGGTCGGGTTGGCCGCGGACCCACCGGTCGGCGTCGCGGTGCCCGAGGTGACCGTGACGCCCCGGGCGCCCGACCAGTCGGCACCGACCAGCAGGGTGAGAGTGCGCCCGGTGCCCGTCGGCGCCGTGGTCGTCGTCCGTGAGGCGTAGGCCAGCGTGCGCGCTGACTCGTCGTACCTGGGGTCGAAGCTCACGGTGGTGACCGCCGAGATAGACGGAGCGGTGGCCACGTCGGTGACGACGAAGCCGAGCCGGGTGAGCTCCGCCGCGGCCTCGCGGCCCTTGCCGTTGATGCCGCTGCCGTTGAGCACCCTGACCCGGATCTCAGACGGCTTCGCCGTGAGCGGCTTCTGCCCGGGCGGCACGGTCGTGGCCGGCGGCCACGCGGTGTCGTCCTTCATCGCCTGCCAGATCGGGTCGGCCTTGCTCTCGACCCAGACGACGTTCGCGCCGTCACCGCGGTCGGCCCAGGGCACCGTGACGAACTGCACCTTCGAGGGAGACAGGCCCTGCATCGACAAGGCGAGGGACTTGAGGTCCTCGACCGAGCCGAGCCCGGGATCGGTCGTGAGCGACCGGGTGGCGGCATCGAGGACGGCGTAGAGCTTCGGCAGGTCGGTGAGGACGTTCTGCGACGTCGCCGTGCGCACCACGGAGGAGAGGAAGACCTGCTGGCGGTCGATCCGGGAGATGTCACTGCCGTCGCCGAGGGTCTTGCGCGCGCGAGCGAACGCGAGCGCCTGGTCGCCGTCGAGCACGTGCGTGCCCGCGCTGAGCCTGAGCCCGCTCTTCTCGTCGTCGACCGCTTCCTTGAGGCACACAGGCACCCCGTCGAGCGCGTCGACGACAGCCGTGAAACCGGTGAAGTCCACGACGACGAAGTGATCGACGCGCACGCCGGTGAGCTTCTCGACCGCCTTGATCGTGCAGGCAGGACCGCCCGCGGAGAAGGCCTCGTTGAACTTGCCGTCGACGGTGCCACTCTTCGTGCCGCAGGCGGGCCGGGTGACCCAGGAGTCGCGCGGGATGCTCACGCCGAGCGCGCGGGTCCGGTCGCCGGAGAGGTGCAGCAGGATCGTCGTGTCGCTGTGGCCGAGCCCGGAGGCCGTCTGGCTCGGGTCGCCGAAGCCGCTGCCCTGGCCGGTGCGGGTGTCGGTGCCCATCACGAGCACGGTGAGCGGCTCGTACTCCTGCGGCTGCGCCGGCGTCACCTTGACCGGGCGGTCGGTGCCGAGGTCGCCCGACACGTCGACTGTCGTGATGTTGGCGCTGAGCCGCGTGAGGGCGACCCAGCCCGCCCCGCTCGCCGTGGTGGCGACCAGCGCCAGCACGGCACCGACCGCGGCGACCCGGCGTAGGACGGGATGCCGTGGCCGGTCACCGTCGGTGACGATCCGGGCCTCGCTCACGTCGCGATCCTAAGCACGGTGGCGGGATCGAGGCCCGCGGAGTGCTGCTCGGACAACCCACCAGCAACTTCGCTCGCTCGGGTGTTCAAGTTCCCCAGCGTTCACCCCGATGGGTGATTGGAGGGCCGTCGGAACCATCCGACCACGCAGGCTCGTGCGGGCGGAGGACGTGAGTGCACCGGGGTAGCCGTCTCGTCGCAGGTCTCGCAGCCGTGGTGACCGTGCCGGTCGTGCTGGTCCTCCCGGTCGTGACCATGCCCGCGCCGCGCATCGAGCCGGTCACGCCCGCTGTCACCCAGCTCGCGCTCGCCGGCGTGGATCCCGGCGCGCTGCGCACCTCGACCGCCCCCGTCGACGAGGACGAGGCCGGTCACGCCGACCACAGCCCGGCCACCACGACTCCCCGATCCGCTGCACCCGACGTGGTCGCTGTGGCACCCGTCGCCACGACGCACGCCGCGAAGGCCCCGTCTCCCAGTGCCCGCGTTGTCAGGGCCCCCGCCGCGACGGCACCCGCCCCGGTCGTCGCGCCGCTGGCACCCGCCGTCGTCACCGCTGCCACCACCACGGCGCCGTTCACCCTCGTCGGCGTCGACTGGGCCGGTGCCACCCCGACCGGCACCACGGTCCAGGTGCGGGTCCGTGAGAACGGGGTCTGGGGAACGTGGTCCACCCTGCCCGTCGCCAACGGTCACGGTCCCGACGAGGGCAGCGCCGAGGCGGCCGGTGCGGTTGCCCGCAGCGGCTCCGAACCTCTGCTCACCGCTCCTGGCTCTGACGGTGTGCAGGTGCGGATCGACACCGCCGGCGGTGTCGTCCCGCGCGACGCCAAGGTGACACTGATCGACCCGTTGGACGGGTCGGCCGACGCCACCATCACGCCGACGCCGGTCTCGTCCGCGCAGGCGGCCGGCGACCCGCTCCGTCCGGCGATCATCACGCGCGCCCAGTGGGGTGCCGACGAGTCGATGCGCAACCGCGGCCCCGTCTACACCGGCCCGATCCAGGCCGGCTTCCTGCACCACACGGCGTCCTCGACCAGCTACACCCCGGCCCAGTCGGTGGCGCAGGTCCGCGCGCTCTATGCGTGGTTCACCCAAGGACTCAAGTACTCCGACATCGCCTACAACTTCTTCGTCGACCGCTACGGCCGCCTCTACGAAGGCCGGGCCGGCGGCGTCGACAAGAACGTGCTGGGTGGGCACACGGCCGGTTTCAACCAGAACACGTTCGCGGTCTCCGCGATCGGCAACTTCGACACCTACAAGCCGACCTCGACCGAGACCAAGGCGATCACGACCTCGGTCGCGAAGCTCATGGCGTGGAAGCTCGCGCTCAACCACCGCGACCCCAACGGCACGGCGACGCTGCTCTCGAGCAGCAGCGCGGGCACCTCGCGCTACTCGGTGGGTCAGCGCACGGTCATCCCCACCATCGCCGGACACCGCACCATCGGCTCGACCGCGTGCCCCGGGAGGCACCTCGAGTCGATCCTCCCCGCGGTCCGCGCGCTGGCCACCACCTACCTCGGGACGCAGCTGCTGTCTCCCTCGGTGTCGCCCGGAGTGACGCCGTACGGCGCCGTGGGCACGGTGCTCTCCACGCGTGCGACGACTCCGGTCACCTGGAAGCTCGAGGTCTTCTCGGTCTGCCAGAGCACCGCAGTCAGGGTCGTCACGGGCACGCAGGCGAAGGCCGGCACGCTCAAGGTGACGTGGGACCAGAAGGGTGCCGACGGCAAGGCCGCTCGCCCGGGCACCTACCGGCTCGTGCTGTCGGCCCGCAACGGCTCGGCCGTGGCCTACCCGCTCGACCTGCCCGTCGTCGTCACAGACACGGCGACGTCGCCCGCCGGTCCGTGCGCCCAGCTCACCCGGATCGCCGACACCGAGCGGTACGCCGCAGCGGTGCGCATCGGCCGGCTCGCAGCTCCGACGTCGCGCATCATCGTGCTCGCTCCCGGCGCCGACGTCGACGCGCCGGAGGCCCTCGTCGCCGCCCCGCTCGCGGCCCTCAAGGGAGCCCCGCGCCTGCTCACCGCAGCATCGGCGCTGTCCCCGGCCGTGGAGAGGGACATCACCGCCCGCAAGGCCACGACCGCCTACGTCGTCGGCACGGCCGCGCAGATCGCCCCGGCGGTCGAGGCCCGGCTCAAGGCTCTCGGCGTGACGACGGTGGTGCGACTCAGCGGTCCGGACCGTGCCGCCACGGCCGCAGCGGTGGCCGACGCCATGGGCGTCAAGGGTTCTGCGGTGGCCGTCTCGTTCGACACGCCCGCGGGGCTCGACGTCGCGGCTGCCGCGGCCGCCGGCGCAGCCGTGGCCCGTCGTCCCCTTGTCGTCGTCACTGCGAAGACCGTGCCGCCGGCGACCCTCGCGGTGCTCGCCCGGCTCGCCGTGTCGGCCACCAGCGTCGTCGGCCCGGTCGGCACGGTGAGCGACGCCGTCGTCGCTGCGCTCCCGCGTGGCACGCGGATCTCCGGTGTCGGCGACGCCGCCACAGCGACCGCGCTCGCGGACGCCCTCGCCGCCTCGGCGACCTCCGCCACCGTGATCCCTGCCGGCACGTCCCTCGCCCGCGTGCTCGGCTCCGCCTCGGGGCGTCCGCTGCTGATCTCGACCTCGACCGGCACGCCGGTGACCGCGTGGCTCGCCGCCCGCACCACGGTCGCTCATGTGCTCGTCCTGGCCACGCCGGGTCAGCTCTCCGACTCGACGGTGCGTGCCTTGCACACCGCAGTCGCGAGCCGCAAGCCGGCCCCAACCGCTCCCGTCACGCCGACCGCGAAGCCGACGGCCACGCCGACCGCGAAGCCGACGGTCACGCCGACCGCGAAGCCGACGGTCACGCCGACCGCGAAGCCGACGGTCACGCCGACCGCGAAGCCGACGGTCACGCC
>JANMMN010000289.1:0-2210 GCA_031373405.1 Actinomycetes bacterium | reverse complement strand
CGAACCGACCGGTTCGGGCGCTCAACCGGTCGGTTCGAGGTGTTACTCGCGGAAAGCTGGGTGGCAGCGGGGGGACGGTGGGGGTCAGGAGGGGGTCAGGAGGGGGTCAGGAGGGGGTCAGGCGGGGGTGTAGCCGGTGGGGGCTACTACCTGGGCGTCCCAGCCGGGGACCTGCTCGGGCTTGCGTGGCGCGGGGCCGACGTAGCGCGCGGACGGGCGCACGAGGCGACCGGTGCGCTTCTGCTCGAGGATGTGTGCGCTCCACCCGGCGAGGCGGGCGCAGGCGAACATCGAGGTGAACATGTGCGCCGGCACCTGCGCGAAGTCGAGCACGATCGCGGCCCAGAACTCCACGTTGGTCTCGAGCACACGGTCGGGACGGCGCTCGCGCAGCTCGGCCAGCGCGGCCGCCTCGAGCGCCTCGGCGACGGCGTAGCGAGGGGCGTCGAGCTCGCGTGCGGTACGCCGGAGCACCCGGGCGCGGGGGTCCTCGGCACGGTAGACGCGGTGCCCGAAGCCCATGAGACGGTCGCCCTTGTCGAGGACGTCCTTGACGTAGTGGCGTGCGTCGCCGTCGCGCTCGACTCCCTCGATCATCTCCAGGACGCGGGCTGGTGCACCACCGTGCAGCGGGCCCGACAGCGCACCGACGGCACCGGACAGCGCAGCGGCGACGTCGGCGCCGGTGGAGGCGATGACGCGAGCGGTGAACGTCGAGGCATTCATGCCGTGCTCCGCGGCTGAGACGAAGTAGGCGTCGACCGCCTGCACGTGGCGGGGGTCGGGCTCACCGCGCCAGCGGATCATCATCCGCTCGACGACTGTGTGCGCCTCGTCGATCCGGGTCTGCGGGATCATCGGCCGGCCGATCCCGCGGGCGCTCTGCGCGACGAACGACATCGCCATCACCGACGCGCGGGCGAGCTCGTCGCGCGCGGTGTCGTCGTCGATGTCGAGCAGCGGCTCGAGACCCCAGGCCGGCGCGAGCATCGCGAGCGCCGACTGCACGTCGACGCGCACGTCACCGGAGTGCACCGGGATCGGGAACGGCTCCGCCGGCGGCAGCCCGGGGTTGAACTCGTTGTCGACGAGCAGCCCCCAGACCTGGCCGTAGGACACGCGACCGACGAGGTCCTCGATGTCGACGCCGCGGTAGCGCAGCGCGCTGCCTTCCTTGTCCGGCTCGGCGATCTCGGTCTCGAAGGCGATGACACCCTCGAGTCCAGGCACGAAATCCGACATCTGGTGTGCTCCCGTGTCTCGTGGCCCGCGTCGCCGCGTGACCTGTCGGTGCTGCGGTCGGCGCCGGTGGGCGCGAGCCGCGGGGTCGAGCTGGCGCGGGAGAACCGGGTGCCCCGCCGACGCGGCCCGCACCCGGTGGGGTGCGCGACTGCGACGTGCCCATCCTGGCAAACCCCGCCGGCTCGGCGGCACCGGGTCCCGAAACCCGAGCAGGGGGTCCACATCGTGGGACCGCACCGGCAGGCGTGCCGCCCCACGCGCTGACAGAGTGGGGCACATGAGCGAGCACCGCCCGGACGTCGCCGGCATGCGCACGTCGTACGACGGGGGGCGTCTCCTCGAGCACGAGCTCGCGGCGGATCCGGCCACCCAGTTCCACCGATGGATGCACGCGGCGGTCGAGTCGCAGATCGCGGAGCCCAACGCGATGGTGCTCGCGACGGTCGACGCCGACGGCACGCCGAGCGCCCGCACCGTGCTGCTCAAGGCGGTCGATGCGCGCGGCTTCGCCTTCTTCACCAACCTGCAGTCGCGCAAGGGTCGCGCTCTCGTCGCGAACCTGCGTGCCTCGCTGGCCTTCCCGTGGCACCAGGTGATGCGTCAGGTCGTCGTCGTCGGGGACGTCGAGCAGGTCTCGCGCGACGAGGCCCGGGAGTACTTCGGCTCGCGCCCCTACGGCTCACGCCTCGGCGCGTGGGCGAGCTCGCAGTCGAGTGTGATCGCCTCGCGCGAGGTGCTGAAGGCGCGGTACGCCGAGCTCGCGGCCGCGTTCCCCGACACCGGGAGCGCGACCGACGTACCGCTGCCCGACGCGTGGGGTGGCTTCGTCGTGCGGCCGGTCTCGGTGGAGTTCTGGCAGGGCCGGCCCTCGCGTCTGCACGACCGGCTGCGCTTCGTGCGCGTGGGCGTCGACCCGGCGGCACTCGACGACCCCGATGGATGGCGGGTCGAGCGACTCTCGCCCTGAG
>JANMMN010000281.1:0-12067 GCA_031373405.1 Actinomycetes bacterium | reverse complement strand
CAAGCCCGGCGCGCTCCTGGTCCCAACGCGACCGCAGGCCGCGCAGCTTCTCCACCTTGTCGGCGAGGTCGACGCGGAGCTTCTCGAGTCGATCCACCGACGCCGCGTCGGTCTCCTTCGCGAGCGCGATCTCCTCCATGCGCAGCCGGTCGACGGCCCGCTGGAGCTCGTCGATCTCGACCGGCGACGAGTCGATCTCCATCCGCAGGCGCGACGCGGCTTCGTCGACCAGGTCGATCGCCTTGTCCGGCAGGAAGCGAGTAGTGATGTAGCGGTCCGACAGCGTCGCCGCGGCGACGAGCGCAGCGTCGGAGATCTGGACCTTGTGATGCGCCTCGTACTTCTCCTTGATCCCGCGCAGGATCGCGATGGTGTCCTCGACGCTCGGCTCGCCGACGAAGACCTGCTGGAACCGGCGCTCGAGCGCGGGGTCCTTCTCGATCCGCTGACGGAACTCGTCGAGTGTCGTCGCGCCGACCATGCGCAGCTCGCCGCGCGCCAGCATCGGCTTGAGCATGTTGCCGGCGTCCATCGCAGAGTCGCCGCTGGCCCCCGCACCGACCACGGTGTGCAGCTCGTCGATGAAGGTGACGACCTGCCCGTTGCTGTCCTTGATCTCGTCGAGAACCGACTTCAGACGTTCCTCGAACTGCCCGCGGTACTGCGCACCGGCGAGCATCGCGGCGAGGTCCAGCGACACGAGTCGCTTGCCGCGCAACGAGTCCGGGACGTCGCCGGCGACGATGCGCTGCGCGAGCCCCTCGACCACAGCGGTCTTGCCGACGCCTGGCTCGCCGATGAGCACCGGGTTGTTCTTCGTACGCCGCGAGAGCACCTGAACGACCCGGCGGATCTCCGCGTCGCGACCGATCACCGGATCGATCTTGCCCTCCCGAGCGAGATCGGTGAGGTCGACGCTGTACTTCTCCAACGCCTGGAAGCTGCCCTCCGGGCTCGCCGTCGTGACCGGACGCTGACGCACGGTGGAGATCGCCTCGACGAGCACCGTGGGGGTGGCACCTGCCGCCCCCAACTCGTCAGAGACGCCGGGGCCGCCCTGTTGCGCGAGCCCGACGAGCAGGTGCTCGGTCGAGACGAAGTCATCCCCGCGCTCGGTGGCGAGCTTCTGCGCAGCCTGCAGCACGCGGTACATCGTCGGCGAGAGCCCCGGCGACTGCACGGTCTGTCCGACCGCGCTCGGCATCGCATCGAGCGCCTTCGTGACCGTGGCCGTCATTGCCGCACGGTCGACGCCGACGCGGTCGAGCACCGCGGTCGCGATGCCGTCACCGCTCGCACCCTGGGCGAGCAGCGTGCCGAGCAGGTGCAACGGCTCGACCTGTGACTGACCGGCCGTCGCGGCACGGCGTACGGCGCCGGCCAGGGCTTCCTGGCTCTTGGTCGTGAGCTGACGATCCATGAGGGTCACCCCCGGGTTCGGGTGCGCGGCCGGCGGCCGCGCGTGGACAGGTCAGCGCCGGGCCGGGACCTGTGCGCAGGTCTCGGCCCGGTCATCGGGATCGGCGGTCGCGGTCACCGGGGCGCGGACGCCAGACGACGACCGCCGTCGACGGCGACCCGTCGGACGCCGAGGCGAGACGCGGGCGCAGCCGGGCCACCTCAGCGCGCAGCAGGCCCACCTCGGAGTGCAGCCGCTCGACCTCGGCTTCCAGGGTGAGGATGCGCTGGATCCCCGCCAGGTTGAGGCCCTCGCCCGAGAGCCGAGCCACCTCACGCAGCCGGGCGATGTCGCGCAACGAGTAGAGCCGGTTGCGCCCACCGGTGCGGTCGGGCGAGACCAGCCCGAGCCGGTCGTACTGGCGCAGGGTCTGCGGGTGCATCCCCGCGATCTGGGCCGCGACGGAGATCGCGTAGACCGGTGCCGAGTCGTCCGGGCGGAACGGGACGCTGGTCACGTCGCCACCCCGCTCTGCCTGGCCCGTGCCATCAGGTCGGCTCGCGGGTCGTGGTCCTGGGTGGCGGAGGAGTACGCCGCGAGCGCCTCGCGTGCCTCGCTCGAGAGGCGTTGCGGCACAGCGACATCCACCGTCACCAACAGGTCGCCCTTGGTGCCGTCCTTGCGCGGCACACCCTTGCCGCGCACGCGCAGCACGCGGCCTCCCTGCGTGCCTTCCGGCAGCCGCACCTTGACGGTGCCGCCGCCGGGAGTCGGTACGACGACGTCGGCACCGAGCGCTGCCTCGGTGAACGTGACCGGCACGGTGATCGTGAGGTTGTCGCCGTCGCGCCCGAAGACGGGGTGCGCGCTCACCGAGACGACGATGAGCAGGTCGCCGGCCTCGCCGCCGTTCTCGCCCTTCGTCCCCTTGCCGCGCAGCCGGATCTTCTGCCCGTGCTTCACTCCCGCGGGGATGCGGGCCTGGACGGTGCGGGTCGACGGTGCGCGGCCGCTGCCCGAGCAGGTGGGGCAGGGGTCGTCGACGACGAGCCCCCGACCACGACACTCGCGGCACGGCTCGGGCACGGCGAACCCACCCTGGTTGCGGTTGACCTGGCCGACGCCCTGGCACAGCGGGCACACCCGCGGCGTCGTGCCCTCACGAGCGCCGGTGCCCGAGCAGCTCGTGCAGGGTGCCTCGCTCGTGAGCCGCAGCGGCAGCGTCACGCCCGCCAGCGCCTGGTCGAAGGACAGCGTCACCTTGCTCTCGATGTCGGCACCACGTCGTGGCCGGCGAGCGCTCGTGGTGCCCCCGCTCCGGTTGAAGATCCCGCCGAGGACGTCCCCGAACCCACCGCCGCCGCCGGTGTTCATCCGGCCGAGGATGTCGTTGAGGTCGAACGACGTTCCACCCGCGCCCGGCCCGCCGAAGCCGCCGGGGGGGCGGAAACCACCGCTGCCGAACAGCGTGCGGGCCTCGTCGTACTCCTTGCGCTTGGTCTCGTCGGAGAGGACGTCGTAGGCCTCGGACACCTCCTTGAACCGGGCCTCGGACTTGGGGTCGTTCTCGTTGGAGTCAGGGTGATGCTTCTTGGCCAGGGCGCGGAAGGCCTTCTTGATCTCCGGCTGGCTCGAGTCCTTCGAGACGCCCAGAGCCTTGTAGTAGTCCTTCTCGATGTAGTCCTTCTGGCTCACCGACGTCCTCCTCTCGAGCGTCTCGTTGCCTCGGCCGTGCGGTCGAGCGTGGTGGTCCTGCGATCGAGATGGTCGACCGCGTGCTACTCAGGTTCGGCGACGGCGACGATGGCGGGGCGGAGGACCTTCGCCTTGTAGCGGTAGCCCGGCTGGAAGACCGAGACGGCGGTGGGGCCGGTCACGTCGGGGCTGTGGGTGTGGCTGATGGCCTCGTGCACCGTGGGGTCGAACGCATCGCCCTCGGCGCCGAAGCGCTCGAGGCCGATCCGGGCGACCGTGGCCTCGAGGGCCTCGGCCACCGACTTGAACGCGCCGTCGAGGTCACCGTGCTCGCGGGCCCGTCCGATGTCGTCGAGCACGGGGAGCAGCTCGCCGAGGGTGCCGCCGACCGCGAGGTCGCGGTTGGCCTCACGGTCGCGGTCGACGCGCTTGCGGTAGTTGGCGTACTCCGCGTGCACGCGCTGCAGGTCGGCAGTGAGCTCGGCGACCGCCGCGTCGACCTCGACGAGCTCCTCCTCCACGAGGATGCCTTCCACGATCTCGTCGAACGCGTCCGCGCCGACCGGGGCCGCCGGGCCGGGAGCAGCGGGTGGCTGCTCCCGGACCTCGAAGGTGTCCGGGTCGATCCGGCGCTTGTCCGCGAAGGTGAAGGCCGCGCTGTCAGGCGTTGCAGGCTCGCGGCCTTCCGGCTCGGTCACTGCTCCGCCTTGGTCTCATCCGCCTCGTCGACGATCTCGGCATCGACGACGTCGTCGTCGTTGTCCGCGTCGGGCGAGTCGGAGCCGGGAGCCGACTGCTCGCCGCCACCGGCGGCCGCGCCCGACTGTGCGTACATCGCGGCACCGAGCGCCTGGGAGGTGGTCGCAACCTTCTCGGCCGCGTTCTTGATGGCGTCGATGTCCTCACCCGCGAGGGCCGTCTTGAGCTCCGCGAGCGGGCCCTCGACGTTGCTCTTCGCGTCCTCGGGCACCTTGTCCCCGTTGTCGGCGAGGAACTTCTCGGTCTGGTGCAGCAGGGTCTCGGCGGAGTTGCGGATCTCGGCCGCCTCCTTGCGCTGACGGTCCTCCTCGGCGTGCGCCTCGGCGTCCTTCATCATCCGCTCGATGTCGTCCTTGGGCAGCCCGGAGCCACCCGTGATCGTCATCGACTGCTCGCGGCCGGTGCCGAGGTCCTTGGCCATGACGTGCACGATGCCGTTCGCATCGATGTCGAAGGTGACCTCGATCTGCGGCACGCCGCGCGGGGCCGGCGGCAGGCCCATGAGCTCGAAAGTGCCGAGCTTCTTGTTGTACGCCGCCATCTCGCGTTCGCCCTGGTAGACCTGGATCTGCACCGACGGCTGGTTGTCGTCGGCAGTCGTGAAGATCTCCGAGCGCTTCGTCGGGATCGTGGTGTTGCGCTCGATGAGGCGGGTCATGATGCCGCCCTTGGTCTCGATGCCGAGCGAGAGCGGAGTGACGTCGAGGAGCAGGACGTCCTTGACCTCGCCCTTGAGCACGCCGGCCTGCAGGCTCGCGCCGACAGCGACGACCTCGTCGGGGTTGACGCCCTTGTTGGGCTCCTGGCCGCCGGTCAGCGCCTTGACCAGCTCGGTCACGGCCGGCATGCGGGTGGAGCCACCGACCATCACCACGTGGTGGATGTCGCTCAGGGCGACCCCGGCGTCCTTGATCACGGCGGCGAACGGCGCCTTGCAGCGGTCGAGCAGGTCGCTCGTCAGCTTCTCGAACTGGGCGCGGGTCAGCGTCTCGTCGAGGTGCAGCGGACCATCGGCCGATGCGGTGATGTAGGGCAGGTTGATCGAGGTCTGCATCGAGCTCGAGAGCTCGATCTTCGCCTTCTCGGCCGCCTCGCGCAGTCGCTGCAGCGCCATCTTGTCCTTGGTGAGGTCGACGCCGTGGGCGTTCTTGAACGCCGTGGCGAGGTGGCTCACGAGCCGCTCGTCCCAGTCGTCGCCGCCGAGGTGGTTGTCACCGCTGGTGGCCTTGACCTCGACGATGCCCTCACCGATCTCGAGCAGAGACACGTCGAACGTGCCGCCGCCGAGGTCGAAGACCAGGATCGTCTGCTCCTTGTCGCCCTTGTCGAGGCCGTAGGCGAGAGCGGCCGCGGTGGGCTCGTTGATGATGCGCAGCACGTTGAGGCCCGCGATCTCCCCGGCCTCCTTCGTGGCCTGGCGCTGGGCATCGTTGAAGTACGCCGGGACCGTGATCACGGCATCGGTGACGACGTCACCGAGGTAGGCCTCGGCGTCGCGCTTGAGCTTCTGCAGCACCCGCGCGCTGATCTCCTGGGAGGTGTACGCCTTGCCGTCGATGTCGACGTTCCACGACGTACCCATGTGGCGCTTCACCGAGCGGATGGTGCGATCGACGTTGGTGACGGCCTGACGCTTGGCCACCTCGCCGACGAGCACCTCGCCGTTCTTGGCGAAGGCGACGACCGACGGCGTCGTACGAGCGCCCTCGGCGTTGGGGATGACGGTGGGCTCTCCACCCTCGAGGACGGAGACCACCGAGTTGGTGGTGCCGAGGTCGATACCGACTGCTCGTGCCATGGGACGTGCCTTTCGTTCGTGGTGGTCGTCGCGGGCTCGCACCCGCGCGGGAGCTGCTGGGTCCGAGACTGCTCCCACCTCAGGTGGTCGTCAATCCGAGAATCAGATTACTTGAGTCTATCCGACTCACTCCACCTGACATAACGGCGACGGCCGCCGCCGCCTTCCCGCGTTCCGGCGCGCCGGCGGGTGACCTGGACCACGCTGGGATGGCGTTCGGGCACCCTGCCGCTGACCCACATCGTGCCGGCCGGGTCGCGGTCGCTAGCGTGAGGGTCACCCGGAACGCGTCCCGGAAAGTTACTGACCAGTAAAGTCAGGACCAGCCAGTCCCGCCGTCACCCCGGAGGCCCAGGTGCCCTCGTTGACCCTCGCGACCGAGGTCGTGGAGTTGACCCCGTTCTCCGAGCCCCACCTCACGGTGCGACTCGTGCTCGGTGTGCTGCTCACGCTGGCCGCACTCGGCCTGGCCACCTGGCGCGGCCACCGGATCTACCAGGTGATCCGCAGCGGGCAGCCGGCCGTCGGTCGCACGGACGAGAAGGGCGTACGCCTCCAGAACGAGGTTGTCGAGGTCCTCGGCCAGCGCAAGCTCCTGAAGTGGGGGCCGTCCGGCGTCGCGCACTTCGTGACGTTCTGGGGCTTCATCGTCCTGGGCCTCACGATCATCGAGGCCTTCGGTGCGCTCTTCGATCCCGACTTCCACGTCCCCCTCATCGGCACCTGGCCGGTCGTCGGCTTCCTGGAGGACCTCTTCGGCCTCCTCGTGCTCGTCGGCCTGGGGATCTTCAGCGCCATCCGGATCCGCCGTAACCCGAACCGGATCGGTCGTCAGTCACGCTTCTACGGCTCGCACACCGGCGGCGCGTGGCTGATCCTCGCCTCGATCGCGACCATCGTGATCACGCTGTTCGTCTACCGCGGCGCACAGATCAACACCGGCACGTTCCCCTACGAGAGCGGCGCCTTCGTCTCCGAGCGGGTCGCGACCATGCTCGCTCCCCTGGGGCTGGTCGCCAACGAGTGGATCGAGACAGCCTTCATCCTGCTGTCCTTCGGAGCCGTTCTCGGCACCACGATCCTCGTGCTCTACAGCAAGCACATGCACATCTTCCTCGCACCGTTCAACGTGGCGTTCTCCCGTCGTCCCGACGGTCTCGGGCCGTTGCTGCCGATGTACTCCGGCACCGAGAAGATCGACTTCGAGGACCCCGACGACGACGCCGTCTTCGGGCGCGGGGCGATCACCGACTTCACCTGGAAGGGCAACCTCGACCTGCTCACCTGCACCGAGTGCGGGCGTTGCCAGTCGCAGTGCCCGGCGTGGAACACGGAGAAGCCGCTCTCTCCGAAGCTGCTGATCATGGACCTGCGCGACAACCTGCTCGAGCAGGCTCCCTACCTCGCTGCTGCTGCGCATCCGACGTATCTCGCCTCGCCCGGGACGGGGCGGGCCTCGGTGCCCGTGCCGGTCGAGATCGCGTCGTACTCCCAGGCCGTGCAGGACGCGCACGCGCGCCCGCTCGTCGGCTCGCGCGAGAACGACAACGCGGTCATCGACGAGGACGTGCTGTGGTCGTGCACGATGTGCGGCGCCTGCGTCAACCAGTGCCCGGTCGACATCGAGCACATCGACCACATCGTCGACATGCGCCGCAACCGGGTGATGATCGAGTCGGAGTTCCCGGCCGAGCTCGCCGGCCTGTTCAAGAACGTCGAGAACAAGGGCAACCCCTGGGGCATGAACGCCTCGCTGCGCAACGCGTGGATCACGGAGGTCGACTTCGAGGTCCGCGTGTTCGGTGCGGATGGCGAGGACACGATCCCGGACGACGTCGACTACCTGTTCTGGGTCGGCTGTGCGGGCGCGTTCGAGGACCGTGCGAAGAAGACGACGAAGGCCGTCGCCGAGCTGCTCCATCTCGCGGGCGTGCCGTTCATGGTGCTCGGCGAGGGCGAGACCTGCACCGGTGACCCTGCGCGTCGCGCCGGCAACGAGTTCCTCTTCCAGATGCAGGCGACGGCGAACGTCGAGGTCCTCAACGAGATCAAGGCGAAGCGGATCGTCGTCACCTGCCCGCACTGCCTCAACACCATCGGCCGCGAATACCCCCAGCTCGGCGGCAACTACCAGGTCGTGCACCATTCGCAGCTGCTCGCCACCTTGGTGACGGACGGTCGGCTCACGCCGGTCAACCCGGTCGAGGGCACCGTCACCTACCACGACCCGTGCTACCTCGGTCGGCACAACAAGGTCTACACCCCGCCGCGCGAGCTCATCTCGGCCCTGCCGGGTCTCGCCCTCACCGAGATGGAACGCTCGGCCGACCGCTCGTTCTGCTGCGGAGCCGGTGGCGCGCGGATGTGGATGGAGGAGCGGCTCGGCACCCGGATCAACCTCAACCGCACCGACGAGGCCATCGCCACCGGGGCATCGACGATCGCGGTCGCGTGCCCGTTCTGCTCGGTGATGATCAACGACGGCGTGACCAGCCGCTCAGCGGGTCTCGACACCCCCGTCGCCGAGGTGCGCGACGTGGCCCAGCTCCTGCTCGACTCGGTCCGCACCCCCTGACCCGACGCTCACCCTGATCAGGGCCGGCGGGGGGTCTCCCGTGTCGGGCAACCGCCAGCTGATCAGGGTCGGCGGGGGGTCAGATCTCGGTGCGGTGGAAGTTGAGGTGGCCCTTGCTCGGGGTCGGGCCGCGTTGGCCCTGGTAGCGCGAGCCGGTGGCTCCGGAGCCGTAGGGGTGCTCGGCCGGGCTCGAGAGCCGGAACAGGCACAGCTGCCCGATCTTCATGCCGGGCCACAGCTTGATCGGCAACGTCGCGACGTTGGAGAGCTCGAGCGTCACGTGCCCGGAGAACCCGGGGTCGATGAAGCCCGCGGTCGAGTGCGTGAGGAGCCCGAGCCGGCCCAGCGAGGACTTGCCCTCGAGCCGGCCGGCGACGTCGTCGGGCAGGGTCACGACCTCGTACGTCGAGGCCAGGACGAACTCTCCCGGGTGCAGGATGAACGGCTCGCCCGGGAGCGGCTCGACCTCACGGGTGAGCTCGGGCTGCGCCTCGGCCGGGTCGATGTGCGGGTAGCGGTGGTTCTCGAAGACCCGGAAGAACTTGTCGATGCGTACGTCGACGCTCGAGGGCTGGATCATCGCCTCGTCGAACGGCTCGAGGACCACACGGCCCTGGGCCAGCTCGGCGCGGATGTCCCGGTCCGACAGCAGCACGACGTCTCCTCACGCTTCGATGTGGCGCGAGGCTACCGCCCACCCGCGCCCCGACTGACACTGAAGGGTCCATAGGTTCGATAGGACCGAACTCATGGACCCTTCATCGCACTGCTCAGCCGACGAGCAGGGCTCGCATCGCTGCGGACGACTCGGGCCCGACGAGGCGGTCGATCAGGATCCAGACCGGGTTGGTGCGCGCGGAGAACATCGCCCCGCGGCTGAGCCGGTCGCGTACGCCGAGGTCCTGCCAGGACACGCCCGCGGAGACGTCCTCCGGAAGCCCGTCGGTGACGAGACCCAGCCAGCGCCCGACGTACTCCTCGGAGATCGGCGCGAGCGACTTGAGGTCGTCGGGCGCGGCGATGGCCGCGATCATCCACGGCGAGCGCAGCGCCCACTGGAGCGGACCGATCGAGGGCACGGGGAGGATCCCGGGCTGGGCGAGCGCCGCCGCACGCGGCTCGGTCAGCGGCGTGTAGACGGCGTCGACGTAGTCGAGGCTCGCGCCCAGGTCGACCCGCGGCGCGAGGTCGAGCCCGAAGTGGAACGTGCCTCCCGTGTTGGGTGAGATCGCGGTGTCGAGGAAGAGGTGCGGCACAGCACTGGTCGCGGGCGTGAACGCGTAGACCTGGTGGGTGTCCATCCCGAAGTCGTCGATCGCGAGGCGGCTGTAGACCAGGCGTACGCCGTCGGCACGGGTGAAGACCCGGAACTCCCCGATGCGCGTGCCGTCGAGCGGTCCGCCCACCGCGTGCAGGGGCAGCGCTGCGTCTCCGTCGGCGTTGTGCTCCTCGGCCAGACCCAGCGCGTCGACGACCCGGTCGAGGGTCGCGAGGACGAGCTCGCGACCGCTGCGGTCGACCTCGGCCAGCTCGCGGGGAGCGTGCTCGGCGTCCACGTCGGGCATGGCCTCGACCTGCGTGTGCTCGAAGCGGAATCCCGTGGCCAGCAACGCATCCACGGACACGGGCACGGTCGGAGCGCGCAGCTCGTTGCGGTACGTCAGCGGCGGGAGCCCGTCGATCGCGCTGATGGCGTCGAAGTACGGCGCCATCCGCGGCGGCACCTCGGAGTGCGTCAGGTTGAACGTGCCGTACGCATCGTGATCGAGCACGTACTTCACTGCGCGGACGACGTCGAGCATGTGCACGCGGTAGAACAGCGCGTCGTCATGGAAGGGCACCGATCCGCCGAGGATCTGGTGCGCCATGCGCACCTTGTCGGCGATGGGCGGGTCCTCGCCGCCGGTGATGTCGGCGCACCGGAACACCGTGAGGCGGTCCTCGGCTGCGGCGCGGTAGGTGCGCTCGGCCTCCTGGAAGCGTGCCGGGCTCGGGTCGTCGCTCGTGGTGAGCGGTGCTGACTCATCGATCAGGTCGAGGTGGTTGGCGGCGTCGCCGTAGACCGAGAGCGAGGAGAGCATGACGAGGTGCGGCGTACCAGGCACGCTCGCCACGGACTCGGCGGTGGCGACGAGCACCTGGCGGTAGGTGCGCTGGCGCTGCTCGACCGTCATGGCCTGCGCCGCCGACGGGCCGGCCGTCACGACGATGGCATCGACGCCGACCGCGGCCGCGTGCACCTTGGCGCGATCGGCACCGGACAGGACGGCGACCTCGTCGCAGACCTGCTGGAGCGCGGGCACCTTCGCCGCGGTGGTGGTCGTGCCGATGACGTGATGACCGTCTGCCCGCAACGATCGGGCGAGCTCTGTTCCGACGAGGCCGCAGCCCACAATGAGTACGCGCATGGAGGGCAGCCTAGACGCTGTTCCACTGTGAGGACCAGTGTTTCGTTTCCGTGGGTCTCCGAACCGCGTCTACGGGCGCCGTCCGGGGACGGTGAAGGTGGCCCCGGTTCGGTCCTATCGAACTCATGGACCCTTCAGTGGCGGGTGAGGATCCGGCGTACGCGGTCGGTCGTCGTGGGGGTGGCCGCGGGGTCCGGCTCGTCGAGGCCGTCCTCGAGCGAGTCGTCGATGTCGTCGGCCGGGCGCGGACCGCCCCACGCGATCTCGCGCAGGTGGTCGAGCCGTCCGATCACCGACAGCGAGTCGAGCGCCTCGGTCACCGACAGGGTGCGGGTCGCAGTCTCCACGGCGAGCCGGAGGTCGCCCTCCAGCTTCTCGTCGAGCACGTGCGCGTCGTCGTCGACACCGTCCCGGTCGACCGACTCGACGAGGGCGGCGAGCGCGCGCAGCAGGGGGGCGAGCGCGTCGGGTGGCAGCGCCGGAGGCAACCCGCCCCGGTCGTAGAGCCGGTCGACCGCGCCGGAGAGCGACCGGCTCTGGATCGACAGCCGGGTCAGCCAGGTCACGCGCTGGTCGAGGAGGTCGAGGTCGGCACCGACCCGACGAGCCCTCGGGTTGAAGCGCACCGATTCCACCGCCGTGGCCATCGCGTCGAGGGAGGAGCCGGTCCGGTGGCGCAGGGCACGGCTCGTCCCGACGAACCCATGGCGTACGTCGGGGGACAGTGCGCCCTCGTGACCACCGATCTCCTCGGCCATGAGTCGCAGCAGGGCGACCACGTCGACGGCGAAACTGTCCAGCGCTGCACGGGCTTCCGCGATCCGCGGCCTCGGTGGAGCGAGGAACACGGCGATCACGCCGATGAGCCCACCGAGCGCGACGTCGGCGACCCGCCAGAGGTCGACCGCGAGGTCACCGGCGCCGAGTGCGAGGACGAACACCGTCGCGAGCGGGATCTGCAGCTGACCCGCGAGGCCGACCGGCACGAGGCGAGCGACGACGAGGCTCACGAGGATCGCGAGGAAGACCGACCACGCCGCGACGGGCACAAAGCTCACGTACACCGTCGCCGCGGCCACGCCGAGACCCGTGCCGAGCACGCGCTGCGCGGTCATCCCCAGAGTGCTGAACGGGCTGGCCTGCACGACCATCAGGGTCGTGATCGGCGCGAAGATCGGGAGCTCCGAACCCGACACGCGCGAGGACACCAGGTAGGACGCCGTGGTCGCGACCGCGATGCGCAGCACCATCCCCCAGCTGCCGAGGCCCGTGGCTCGCGCGCGCAGCGCGTCGGCGAGCCCGAGCTGGGTGGCAGGGGTGCGGGCGCTCACGTGCCTCAGTCTCGCGCAGGATCCGGCGTACGGCGTGGTCCGGGCGGCTGGGGGCCGACCCGAGGGTCAGGGCGATGAAGGTGGAGTTGGTTCGGTCCTATG
>JANMMN010000259.1:0-19441 GCA_031373405.1 Actinomycetes bacterium | reverse complement strand
GACCCAGCGGTGGCGCGGACAATCACGATGAAGGTCGTGAAGAAGCCGAACACGAAGAAGGACCAGAACAACGACACCTTCTCCGTCCAGCTGCAAGGCAAGCCGGCCAGGACGACCACGTTCGAGGCGTACTACGCCGCGACCGGTGAGCCGAACTACGCGACCGACACCCTGCTGTTCCGCCTCAGCGCGAGCAACGCTTTCCCGGCCGCGCCGCAATACCGCGGTTTCGGATTCCTCGTGGACAACGTGATGCTGTCGACATCCTGATCCATCTCGGGGACGTCCTGGGACGCGACGTCGTGTCCTGGGGCGTCTCTGCGTCCCGAGGCGCCGGCCGCACGTTGACCGCAGTCGCTCGCGCTGCGGACTCGTGGCGGCCGCCGCCGCTCGGCTCCGCTCCTCCGGCCACACCCATGCGCCTTCCGCGGCGTTAGTAGCCCTTGAGCAGCTCACGCGCGGCGACGATGCGCTGGACCTGGTTGGTGCCCTCGTAGATCTGGGTGATCTTCGCGTCGCGCATCATCCGCTCGACGGGGTAGTCCTTGACGTAGCCGTATCCGCCGAGCACCTGCACCGCGTCGGTCGTGATCTCCATCGCGACGTCAGACGCGAAACACTTCGCGGCCGCACCGAAGAAGGTGAGGTCGTCGTCGTTGCGCTCGCTCTTGGCCGCTGCGGTGTAGACCAGCTGCCGCGCTGCCTCGAGCTTGATCGCCATGTCGGCGAGCATGAACTGCAGGCCCTGGAACTCCGCGATCGCCTTGCCGAACTGCTTGCGCTCCTTGGCGTACGCCGCGGCGTAGTCGAGGGCACCCTGGGCGATGCCCACGGCCTGGGCGCCGATCGTGATGCGGGTGTGGTCGAGGGTGCTCATGGCGATCGCGAAGCCCTCACCGACCTCGCCGACCCGGCGCGAGTCTGGGATTCGCACGTTGTCGAAGTAGAGCTCGCGGGTGGGGCTTCCCTTGATGCCGAGCTTCTTCTCGAGCGCGCCGTAGGCGAAGCCCTCGTCGCCGTCCTCGACGACGAACGCCGTGATGCCGCCTCGGGTGCCCTTGTCGGGGTCGGTCACGACCATGACGGTGTAGAACTTCGAGACTCCGGCGTTGGTGATCCAGTGCTTCGCCCCGTTGATCACCCATCCGTCGCCGTCACGGACCGCACGGGTCTTCATCCCTCCCGCGTCGCTGCCCGCCTCGGCCTCGGAAAGCCCGTAGGAGAACATCCCCTCGCCGCGCGCGAGACGCGGCAGGTAGGTCTGCTTGATCTCCTCGGAGCCGCCGACGATCAGCGGCATCGACCCGAGCTTGTTGACTGCGGGGATGAGCGAGCTCGACGCGCAGGCACGCGCGACCTCCTCGATCACGATGCAGACCGCGAGGGCGTCCGCGCCCGCGCCGCCGTACTCCTCGGGCACGTGGATGGCGTGGAAGTCGCTCGCCACCAGCGCCGCGAGGACGTCGTGGGGGAACTCGCTGGTCTCGTCGATCTCCGCGGCACGCGGCGCGATCTTGTCGGTGGCGAGCGCCCGGATCGCCTCGCGGAGCAACTCGTGCTCCTCCGACGGCCGGTAGAGGTCGAAGTTCTTGTTGCCGAGGCTGGCCACGAGGCGCTTGCCCTTTCGTCACGCGGACCGGGCGGATCGCGCCCGGTCTCGAGGTCGGATGCCGCCGGAGGTGCGGCGGCACAGCTGGATCGTCACCGCCGACGACGGCGGTCCCACGGTCCGGGCACCGTGGTCCCAGTCTCGCACGCAGCGACGGTGCGGCCGCCGCGAGGCCCCGCTCGCCTAGGCTCTCCCCGTGCCCGCGCCGACCCCGTCCCCCTTCGCGCCGACGCGTATCACCGTGATCGGCTGCGGCTACCTCGGCGCGGTCCACGCGGCTGCGATGGCGGTCATCGGGCACGACGTGGTCGGCTTCGACGTCGACGCCGACAAGACGGCCGCGCTGGGTCGCGCCGAGGCCACCTTCTTCGAACCGGGTCTCGACGGCCTCCTCACCGAGGCGCTGGCCACCGGCCGGCTGCGGTTCACCACGTCGTACGCCGAGGCCGCGGAGCACGGCGACGTGCACTTCCTCTGCGTCGGCACCCCCCAGCTGCCCGACTCCAACGCGGCCGACGTCTCCTACGTCGACGCGGCGGTCGAGGGGATCGCCCCGCTCCTGACGCGCGCCTGCCTCGTCGTCGGGAAGTCCACCGTCCCGGTCGGCACTGCCGAGCGGGTGCGCGACCGGTTGGTCGAGCTCGCGCCGGCCGGTGCCGGCGTCCACCTCGCGTGGAGCCCGGAGTTCACCCGTGAGGGCTTCGCGGTGCATGACGCACTCGAGCCCGACCGCGTCGTCGTCGGTGTCGACGACCCTGCGGACGCCGACCGTCTCGCGGCGGTGCTGGCCCCAGTGCTCGAGCACGGGATGCCCTACGTCGTCGTCGACCTCGCCACCGCGCAGCTGGTGAAGAATGCGGCGAATGCGTTCCTCGCCACGAAGATCTCCTTCATCAACGCGATGGCCGAGCTCTGCGAGGCCACCGGAGCCGACGTGGTCGCGCTCGCCGATGCCCTCGGGCACGACGCCCGGATCGGACGCCGGTTCCTGCAGGCGGGTGTCGGCTTCGGCGGGGGCTGCCTGCCCAAGGACCTGCGCGGCTTCATGGCCCGCGCCGAGGAGCTCGGGGTCGACCAGGCGCTCGCCTTCCTGCGCGAGGTCGACGCCATCAACCTGCGTCGCCGGCGACGCGCGGTCGAGCTCACCCTCGACCTGCTCGGCGGCGCGGTCGACGGCGCCCGCGTGGCTGTCCTCGGTGCCGCCTTCAAGCCGGACAGCGACGACATCCGCGACTCCCCCGCACTCGACGTCGCCACCGCGCTGCACGAGCTCGGCGCGCAGGTGCGGGTGAGCGACCCCAAGGCGCTCGACAACGCGCGGGCCACGCGACCCGCCCTCACCTATGTCGACGACCCGGTGGAGGCGTGCCGCGACGCCGACGTCGTCCTGCACCTGACGGAGTGGAAGACCTACCGCGAGCTCGACCCGGTGGGGCTCGGCGCGGTCGTCGCGCACAAGCGACTGCTCGACGGCCGCAACGCCCTCGATGCCGCCGCCTTCGTCGCCGCCGGCTGGGACGTCCGGGCGCTCGGGCGCCCCAACGTCAACGTGCGATGACCCAGGTCGACCCCCGCGACGCGGACCTCTACGGCGACGACGCGACCATCCTCGCCCTGCTGCGCGACGCGGCGGTCTGGGCCGTCGTCGGGCTCTCCGCCAGCCCCACCCGTCACGCCTACGGCGTCGCCCGCGTGCTCCAGTCCCACGGCAAGCGGATCCTGCCGATCCATCCCACCGCGGCCACGGTCCACGGCGAGCGCGGCTACGCGACGCTGGCCGATGCCGTGTTCGAGGTCGGCGAGATCGACGTCGTCGACTGCTTCGTCAACTCCAGCCGGGTCGGCGACGTGGTCGACCAGGCGATCGCCGTCGGCGCGAAGGCCGTGTGGCTCCAGGTCGGCGTGGTCGACGAGGCTGCCGCGCGGCGCGCCCGTGCGGCCGGGCTCCGCGTCGTCATGGACCGCTGCCCCAAGATCGAGTGGGAGCGCCTGACGCGCTGATCGAGGGGCACCCTGTTCGCCGGTGGTGCTCGGGTCAGAGCGAGTCGCGCAACGCCTCACCCTTGGCCTTGGCCGTCGCGTTGAGGGCCCGCTGGAACTCCGACATCCGCCCGCGGAGGGCGATCCCGCGCTCGTCGTCGCCGGCGGCGAGGATGCGCACCGCGAGGAGTCCTGCGTTGCGCGCGCTGCCGATCGCGACGGTCGCGACCGGCACGCCTGCGGGCATCTGCACGATGGACAGCAGCGAGTCGAGCCCGTCGAGGTGGGCCAACGGCACGGGTACGCCGACCACCGGGAGCGGCGTGAGCGAGGCGAGCATGCCCGGCAGGTGCGCCGCGCCGCCGGCACCCGCGATGACCACGCGCAGCCCGCGGTCGGCGGCGGTGCGGCCGTACTCCACCATCTCCTCGGGCATGCGGTGCGCGGAGACGACACCGACCTCGTAGGCGATGCCGAACTCGGTGAGCACGTTGGCCGCCTCGCACATCACCGGCCAGTCCGAGTCCGAGCCCATGACGATCCCGACGAGGGGTGCGGTCTCACTCATCGATGACTCCTGTGAGGTAGTCGGCCGCGTGGTGCGCGCGCACCAGCAGGTCGTCGAGGTCGTCGCCCGTGACGCTCACGTGACCGATCTTGCGCCCCGGGCGGACGTCCTTGCCGTACATGTGGATCCGCAGGCCCGGGTCCCGCGCGAGGCAGTGCAGGTAGGCGCGGTACAGGTCCGGCTTGTCGCCGCCGAGCACGTTGACCATGACGGCGTACGGCGCGATCGCGGACGGGTCACCGAGCGGGAGGTCGAGCACCGCACGCAGATGGTTCTCGAACTGCGAGGTGACCGCGCCGTCGATCGACCAGTGGCCGGAGTTGTGCGGTCGCATCGCGAGCTCGTTGACCAGCACCCTGCCGTCGCGCGTCTCGAACATCTCCACCGCGAGCATGCCCGTGACGTCGAGCGCACCGGCGACGGTGAGGGCGGCCGCCTGCGCGGCGACCGCCTCGTCGTCGGTGAGCCCTGGGGCCGGCGAGACGACCTCGGTGCAGATGCCGTCGGTCTGCACGGTGCGCACCACCGGGTAGGCGACGGCCTGGCCGTGAGGGCTGCGGGCGACCTGGGCGCAGAGCTCCTGGACGAAGTCGACGCGCTCCTCGGCGAGCCACCGGGCACCCGGTGCCAGCGATGTCGTGGCCATGAGGTCGGCGACCGCCTGCAGGTCGTCGAGGACCCACACGCCACGACCGTCGTAGCCGCCGCGCGAGGTCTTGAGCACGACCGGCCAGCCGGTCTGCACCGCGAGCTCGGCGACGTCGTCGGGGGTCGTCACGGCGGCCCACAGCGGGCACGGCACGCCGGCGGCCGTGAGCGCCTCGCGCATGACGATCTTGTCCTGGGCATGCACGAGCGCCCGCGGCCCCGGGCGCACCGCGACGCCGTCGGCGAGGAGCACCTCGAGCATCGCCGTCGGCACGTGCTCGTGGTCGAAGGTGACGACGTCGCACCCGCGGGCGAAGGCTCGCAGTGCGTCGAGGTCGTCGTGCCGGCCGATGCGGACGTCGCGCACCGCCTGGGCCGCGCTGTCCTGCATCGACGTGGCGAGCACCCGCAGCCCGATGCCGAGCGCGATGGCCGGCGGCTGCATCATCCGGGCGAGCTGACCGCCGCCGATGACCCCGACCACGGGGAACCTGGGCGCGACGTGAGCAGCCTGCAGGTCGGTGGTGGCGGACACCCGGCGAGCCTAGTGCCGCTCGGCAGTCACCTCGAAGACGGCCTCGACCGCCTCCCCCGGTGCAGCCGTGCGGATCGGCCAGTGCCCGGAGAACGGGTCGGTGGGCGCCGTCATCGGCTCCAGGCAGACGATCTCGATCTCAGCCGGGGCGAAGACGACGGCGACGGGGAAGCCGGACACGTAGCGCACCGACACCCCCCTCGACCCGGCGCGCACCGACGCGACCGTGCCGTCAGGGACATCCACGAACACGTCGTCGAGGACGAGGTCGCCGAGCGGGCCGGCCGGCACGGCATCCTCGCGAAGCCCGCCCGTCGGGATCTTCGTCGCACCCAGCGTCGCCCGGCGGACGAACGGCAGGTCGAGCACCCACTCCGCCCGAGGCACGTCCGGGAACTCGAACCACGGGTGCCACCCGAAGGCGACCGGCACCTCGCGCTCGCCCGTCGCGACGAGTGCGGTCGCGATGCGCAGCGTGCGGTCGGCGAGCGCGACGTCGACGACGACGAGGTCGTGCTCGAACGGGAAGGACCCGAAGCGGGGCGACCCCGCGCGCCAGCGCAGCCGGGCCCGCAGCCGCGCCGAGTCGGCGTCGCACCCGACGTCCTCGACCCGCCAGTCGGCGAGCCCGGCCACCAGCCCGTGGATCGGCTGCCCGAACTCGTCGAGGCGCACGCCTGTGGCGTCCGAGGGCACGTCCCACTCGACCTCGCCGACGACCTGGTGCTCGTCAGCCAGGCGGTTGGCCCACGGCGCGAGCAGCGGGATCCCGAACGTGGACGAGCGCTCGAGGTAGCCCCTGAGTGCGTGCCGGCGCGCGAGCAGCTCGACGCCGTCGAGGGTCATCGAGACCCCGACCATTCCGGCACCGGGCACGAACGCCGCGGTGACGCCGCCGGAGGACTCCAGCGTGATCCGCTCGTACGCCGGGAGCTCGGGATCGGGAGCGCGCGTGACGGTGTGGGCGTTCGCGCCGCTCATGCTCCCGGCAGCCCGAGCTCGCGTGCGATGAGCATGCGCTGGACCTCGCTCGTGCCCTCGCCGATCTCGAGGATCTTCGCGTCGCGGTAGAAGCGCCCGACCGGGAACTCGATGGTGAAGCCGTATCCGCCGTGCACCTGGGTGGCCCAGCGGGCGTTCTCCATCGCCGCCTCCGAGGTGTAGAGCTTGGCGATCGCGGCCTGGCGCTTGAACGGCTCACCGGCGGCCATCAGCGACGCCGCGTCACGCCAGACGAGCCGCGCGGTGTGCGCCCGCATCTCCATGTCGGCGACGAGGAACGCGACAGCCTGGTTGGCCCCGATCGGCCGGCCGAACGCCTCACGCTGTGCGACGTAGACGACCGACTCGTCGACGCACCCTTGCGCGAGACCGGCGCCCAGCGCAGCGATCGCGATACGCCCCTCGTCGAGGATCGAGAGGAACTGGGCGTAGCCGCGTCCCTGCTGACCGATGAGGTTCGCGGCGGGGACGCGGACGTCGTCGAACGCGAGCTCGTGGGTGTCGCTCGCGTCCCAGCCCACCTTCGCGTACGCCGGACCCACCGTGAACCCGGGGGTGCCGCTCGGGACCAGGATCGAGCTGATCTCCTTGCGGCCGTCCTCGCGCGTGCCGGTCACCGCCGTGACGGTGACGAACCCGGTGATCGAGGTGCCGGAGTTGGTGATGAACGCTTTGCTGCCGTTGATCACCCACTCGTCACCGTCGAGCACCGCGGTCGTGCGAGTGGCACCGGCATCCGAGCCGCCGCCGGGCTCGGTGAGCCCGAAGCCGCCGAGCAGCTCGCCGCGGGTGAGCCGCGGCAGCCACTCGCGCTTCTGCTCCTCGGTGCCGAAGCGGTAGATCGGCATCGCACCCAGGGACACAGCCGCCTCGAGGGTGATGGCGACCGACGAGTCGACCCTCGCCAGCTCCTCGATGGCGACGCAGAGGGCGACGTAGTCACCACCCATCCCGCCGTACTCCTCGGGGAAGGGCAGCCCGAACAACCCGAGGCGACCCATCGCCGCGACGATGTCGTAGGGGAACTCGCCGCGGGCGCAGAGACCGCCGATCACCGGCGCGATCTCCTCGCGCGCGAACTCCGCCACGGTCCGGCGCAGGGCCTCGTGCTCCTCGGACAGTCGCAGGTCCACGGGTGATCCTCCGGGTGCGGGCGGGCGGTGGTGCTCGACGCCGCGAGGCTACTCGCGCTCCCGGCGGCCGGCAGCGTGACCCGCTTCACCAGCCGGCCGCCCGGGTGGAGGAGGAATCGGGTCGGATCCGGACGGGTAAGATCACGGGGTGATCGACGCCTCCCGCCGCGGTGCTGCCCTCGCGCACGCCGTCTATCGGCGCGCGGACCAGATCGTCCGTGAGGTGGCCAAGTTCGGCGTCGTCGGGCTCGGTGCCTTCGTCATCGACATCACCGTGTTCAACCTGCTGCGCTTCGCCGGCGGCGAGGGCCCGATGTACGACAAGCCACTGACCGCGAAGGTGGTGAGCGTCTGCCTCGCCACGACCTTCGCCTACTTCGGGAACCGCTACTGGACCTTCCGCCACCGTGGTCGCACGAGCTTCGGTCGCGAGTACCTGCTGTTCTTCGTGCTCAACGCCGTCGGACTCGGCATCGCACTGGGCTGCCTGTGGTTCTCCCACTACGCCCTCGGCCTCACCAGCCCGCTGGCCGACAACATCAGCGCCAACGTGGTGGGCCTGGCACTCGGCACGCTGTTCCGGTTCTGGTCCTACCGGCGCTGGGTGTTTCCCGACGACGCCGAGGCCGCGGACGCCGCGGCGATCTCCACGAGCGCCTGACCCTCGACCCGCGCCATCGGTTCGACCGGCTCGCGCTCGAGCGGCTCCCGCTCGACCGGTTCGACCGGTTCGACCTCGTACGCGTGCAGGAACATCCCGAACACGGCCGGACGGGCCGAGAGCAGCTCGAGTCGCCCGCCGTCCGCGGCGACGATCGTGCGAGCGAGCGCGAGCCCGAGACCCGACGAGCTGGCGCCGCTCACGCTGCGCTCGAAGACCCGTGAGCCCAGCTCCTCCGGGATCCCCGGGCCTTCGTCGGACACCTCGAGCACGACCCAGTCGCCCGCGGGACGGATCCGCACCGTCGTCACACCACGCCCGTGCACGAGCGAGTTCTCGACCAACGTCGCGAGTGCCTGCGCCTGTGCTCCGGGGACCGCCGCGACGACGAGCCCGGTCATCCCGAGCCGACGGATGCCACGCCCGACGGCCGCGTACGCCGGAGCCCACTCGGTGAGCTGGCCACCGACGAGCTCGTCGACGTCGACCGGCGCGACCTCGGGCAGCTGACCGCGGCTGAGGGCGACGACCTCGTCGATGACCCCTGAGAGACGTTCGACCTGGCCGAGCGCCGCGGTCGCCTCGCTGCGCACCACGTCGAGGTCGTCGGTGGCGAGGATCTCCTCGAGCCGCAGCGACAGGGCGGTGAGCGGTGTGCGCAGCTGGTGCGAGGCCTCGTTGGTCACCCGGCGCTCGTTCTCCAGCAGCGTGTGGAGCGTCGCGACCCCGCGGTCGAGCACGTCGGCGACCGCGTCGAGCTCGGGGACGCCGTAGCGCCGTGAGAGCAGCCGACGGTCGCCGGTGCCGATCCTGGCCGCCACCTCACCGAAGTCCTCGAGCGGACGGGTGATCCGCCGGGCGTAGAAGTAGGCCACCAACGTGGAGATGGCCAGGGCGACGACGGAGATACCGACGACGATGGACCCCTGGTAGGTGATCCGCGCGACGTTGAACGACCGGGGGATCGCGGCCACCACCGTGAACGGTCCCGAGGTGGCGCTCGCGGTGTAGGCGTCGCCCTCGATCGGCGGGCCGGCCGAGATGGTCGAGCCGTCGGGCAGGGTCGCGGTCAGGGTCGCGGAGTCGCGGACGAACTCCTCGAGGCCCTGCGAGGACACCACCGCGCCGGCGGCGTAGGAGCCGTCGATGGCCGCAGCGGCCACCCGCGCGGTCGCCTGGGCGCGGTCCTGCGTCGCGGTCCCCATCGCAGCCCAGATGAACGAGATGAGGATGACGCCCAGGAGCATGAGGGCGAACAGCGTGCTGACGAACACGAGCGTCATGAGTCGACGGCGCACGGTCAGTCCCCCTCGTCGATCCGGAAGCCGACGCCCCGCACGGTCGTGATGCAGCCACCGGCGGCGCCGAGCTTGCGGCGCAGCGTGGAGATGTGCATGTCGAGGGTCTTGGTCGCCCCGAACCACTCGGTGTGCCAGACCTCGCGCATCAGGTCCTCCCGGGCCAGGACCGACCCGGCGTGGCGCAGCAGGGCGACGAGCAGGTCGTACTCCTTCGGGGTGAGCGCGACCTCCTCACGGTCGACCGTCACCCGCCGCGAGCGCACCTCGACGACGATGTCGTCCGGCCCGACCAGGTCGGCGTCGCCGCCCGCCGCCTGTGCCCGCCGCAGCTGCACGCGGACGCGGGCCAGGAACTCCGCGAGCCGAAACGGCTTGGCCACGTAGTCGTCGGCACCGGCGTCGAGCCCGACGACGAGGTCCGGCTCGTCGGTGCGTGCCGTGAGCACGAGCACCGGGAGGGTGCTCCCGCGCCCGCGCAGCGAGCGGCACACGTCCAGGCCGTCCAACCCGGGCAGGCCGAGGTCGAGCACGAGCAGGTCGGCGGAGCCCCCCAGTGCGGCCTCGAGCGCCGCCCGGCCGTCGGTCACGTGCGTGACGTCGTACCCCTCCCGGCCGAGCGCCCGCACCAGCGGCACGCTGATGTCGGGGTCGTCCTCGGCGACGAGCACATGGGGCATGCATCGAGAGTACGTCCGAACCTGGTGCCCGTGGGTGCTCAGCGCCGTTCGAGCACCACCGGGCGCACCAGCCCGATCCCCCGGACCGCCCTCGGGCCCAGCGGTCGCAGCCGTAGTCCCACGTGCTCCGCGAGCGCGTCGGCCGTCACGTGGTCGACCACGACCGTGTCCGGGCGGGCGACCGCGGTGAGCCGGCTCGCGAGATTGACGGTGGTTCCGAAGACGTCACCGCGTCGGCTGATCACCACCCCGGTGGCCAGGCCGATGCGCAACCGCGGGATGGCCTCGTCGCTGCGGTGCTCGCTGAGCAGGCGCAGGCTCGCCTCGGCCGCGGCGCCGGGCTCGGAGGCGACGAAGAGGATCTCGTCGCCCAAGGTCTTGATCACCCGGCCGCCCGCCCCCACCACGATGTCGGACGAGCGCGACTCGAAGCGCTCCACCAACGCAGCGAGCTCCGCCTCCTCCATGGCCCGGGTGAGCCGGGTGAAGCCGACCTGGTCGGCGAACCCGACCGTGAGGTGGCCGCTCTCGACATCGCCGGTTGCCTCGGCATCGCCGAGCCCACGCTCGATGGCGGCAGCGAGCTGGCGCCGCCAGCCGTGCACGAGCAGCCGCTCCAGCGACGGGATGAGCACCTCCAGCTCCCGGAACAGCGCGGCGGCCGACTCCTGCGACAGCGGGTCGCGGATGTCGATGACGCCACGCTCGACGAGGAGGCGGCCGAAGGTGTCGACCTGCCAGTCCGCGAGCCGGCTCGTGGTCTGGCCGAGACTGCGCGCGACGTCGATCGCGGTCGGGCGATCCAGGACGCCCCGCTCCAGCAGCGTCGAGAGCAGCGAGAGCGCGTCGACGTCCTCGTCGGTGAACTCCACGGCATCTCCGACGTCCGCGAAACCCATGGCCCGCCACAGCCGCTGCGCGTCGTCGAGAGTGACTCCGGTCGCCTGGGCGACCTCCCCGCGCCGCCACCGCCGCGGCGCACCGAGGACGGTCTCGACGAGTGCGTCGATGACCTGCTCGGGCGCCCGGTCCGGCTCGGTCACGCCCCGGCGTCCGCCGACGGTTCGTCCGACGTCGGGGACGGCGGACGGCCGTCGTACTGACGGCGGCGGCGCTCGTCGTCCTCGTCGTGCAGCCGATAGATGTCGCGTTGGATCGCCTCGACGTTGGGGACGCCCTCGATGATCATCTGGCCCTGCGTTCCCGCGGACTCCACCATGAGCGTCCCGCAGTTGAGGAAGCGCTCGACGAAGGAGTGGGAGAACGAGACGTCGTTGACCCGCGAGAGCGGCATGTCGCGGCCCTTCCGCGCGACGACGCCCGTCCGGATGATGATCCGGTGGTCGGTGAACACGTACTGCGTCGACCACCAGAACACGAACGGTCGCACGACCAGGATCACGAGCAGGATCAGCATGACCCCGCCGACGAACCAGCGGAAGGTCGAGTTGTCGAACCTCGCCAGCAGGTAGGAGCCGGCACCGAGGGTCACGACGAACCACAGGAACGGGACGATCAGGACTCGCCAGTGCGGGCGGAGCTCGTAGACGATCGACTCGTCGTCGGCGAGCAGCTTCTTGGGGTAGGCCATGCGCGCATCGTGGCATGGCGCGTCGGGCTGTGGCAGCCCTGTCGGGTAGGCGACCGCGCGGCGTGACGGTCAGCGCAGGTGCACGACGTCCCCGGCGGACACCGCACGCAGCGTCCCGTCCTCCAGCCGGAGCACCAGGCGGCCGACGTCGTCGATGCGCTCGGCCCGGCCGTCGACCCCCATGTCCCCCATGTCCCCCGGCAGCATCGCGCGCACCCGGCGACCGAGGGTGAGGCAGCGGGCGGTGTAGGCGTCGACGAGGCCGGCCCGCCGGGCATCGCCCGCGGACCGCGCCCAGGCACCGAGGCGCTCGCGCAGCACGTCGAGGATGTCCACGAGAAGCTGCTCGCGCCCGATCTCGTGGCCCTCGAGCGCCGTCGAGGTCGCGCGCGCGACGGGGAGCTCCTCGGCGCGCAGGTCGACGTTGACGCCGATGCCGACGACGAGGGCGTCGGTCCCGCTGACGCGTTCCGCGAGCAGACCGCCGAGCTTGCGCGGGCCGGCCGACCCGTCCCACGCGTCACCGTCGACGACGATGTCGTTCGGCCACTTGAGGGCGGTGCCCAGGCCCTGCCGGGCGAGCGCGTCGACCACGGCGAGCCCGGCGACGAGAGGCACCCAGCCCCATGTCTCTGCCGGCGGGCTAGGGCGGAGCACCACCGACATCGCCAGACCGGCACCGGACGGCGACACCCAGGAGCGGTCGAGCCGACCGCGTCCCGAGGACTGCTCGTCCGCGACCACGGTGAAGCCCTCCGGCGCCCCCTCTCGTGCCTGCTCGGCCGCGTCGGCGTTCGTCGATCCGGTCGAGGGCAGCACCGCCACCGGGCCCCAGCCGTCGAGCCCGGCCACATCGAGGGCCCGCTGCAGGGCAGCGTCGTCCCACACCCGCCCGCCGGTCATGGCGTGACCTCGGTCTCAGGCGGGGGCAGGGTCTGCGGGTACTCCGCGTCGCGTTCCTTCACGTGGCTAAGGTAACGAGAGGCGGGCGGCCGCACGGGTCGACGCCAGGACGTGAAGGGTGACGTGCGGTGACCGCAGCGCCAGAGCTCGCCGACGGGACGCCCGAGGCGCCCGCCGACGACCCCAAGACCACCGCCGGCAAGATCGCTGACTTCGAGGTCCGCCGCGACGCAGCAGAGCACTCGGCGTCGGCGAAAGCGGTCGAGAAGCAGCACGCGCGCGGCAAGGCGACCGCTCGGGAGCGCATCGACATGCTGCTCGACGAGGGGAGCTTCGTCGAGCTCGACGCGCTCGCCCGGCACCGCTCCCACGCGTTCGACCTGCCGGACAACCGGCCCTACGGCGATGGCGTGGTCACCGGCTACGGCACGATCGACGGCCGCCAGGTGTGCGTCTTCGCTCAGGACTTCACCGTCTTCGGCGGCAGCCTCGGCGAGGTCTTCGGCGAGAAGATCGTCAAGGTGATGGACCTCGCCATGAAGACCGGCGTGCCGGTCATCGGGATCAACGACTCCGGTGGTGCCCGCATCCAGGAAGGCGTGGTCTCGCTCGGCCTGTACGGCGAGATCTTCCGTCGCAACGTGCTCGCCTCCGGCGTCATCCCCCAGATCTCTCTCATCGTGGGGCCGTGCGCGGGCGGCGCCGTCTACTCCCCCGCCATCACCGACTTCACGGTCATGGTCGACAAGACCTCGCACATGTTCATCACCGGGCCGGACGTCATCAAGACCGTCACCGGCGAGGATGTCGGCTACGACGAGCTCGGCGGAGCGCGCACCCACAACAGCAAGAGCGGTGTCGCGCACGCGATGCTGGCGGACGAGTCCGAGGCGATGGACTTCGTCAAGACGTTGCTCGGCTTCCTGCCCAGCAACAACCTCGACGAGGTCCCCTCCTACGACGTCGAGGCCGACCTCGCCACCAACGACACCGACCTCGCTCTCGACACGCTCGTGCCGGACTCGCCCAACCAGCCGTACGACATGCACACCGTCATCGAGTCGGTCGTCGACGACGGCGACTTCCTCGAGATCCAGCCGCTGTGGGCACCCAACATCCTGGTCGGCTTCGGCCGGGTCGAGGGTCGCCCCGTGGGGGTGGTGGCCAACCAGCCGATGCAGTTCGCCGGCACGCTCGACATCGACGCCTCGGAGAAGGCCGCGCGCTTCGTGCGCACCTGCGACGCGTTCAACCTCCCGGTGCTGACCTTCGTCGACGTGCCCGGTTTCCTGCCCGGCACCGACCAGGAGTGGAACGGCATCATCCGCCGCGGCGCCAAGCTCATCTACGCCTACGCCGAGGCCACCGTCCCGCTGGTCACGGTCATCACCCGCAAGGCCTACGGCGGGGCTTATGACGTCATGGGCTCCAAGCACCTCGGCGCCGACGTCAACATCGCCTGGCCGACGGCGCAGATCGCGGTGATGGGCGCCCAGGGCGCGGTCAACATCCTCTACCGCCGCGATCTCGCCACGTCCGAGGACCCCGAGTCGATGCGCGCCGAGCTCATCGCCGACTACGAGCGCACGCTCGCGAACCCCTACATCGCGGCCGAGCGCGGCTACATCGACGCGGTCATCCGACCGAGCGAGACCCGCGCGCAGATCACCCGGGCGCTGCGCGTCCTGCGCACCAAGCGGGCGACGCTCCCGCCGAAGAAGCACGGGAACATCCCGCTGTGAGCGCCACCGAGTCGCTCGAGCGTCCGGTGCTGCATGTCGTCCGTGGCACGCCGGACGACCTCGAGCTCGCCGCGCTCGTCGCCGTCGTGTCCGCCGCCGCCGTCGGCCCCGACGACCCGGCGCCCGCCACCCGGTCGGCATGGTGCGACCCGCGGCGCTCGGTGCGCTCGACCCTGCCAGCCGGCGGCTGGCGCGCGTCGTCGTCCCCGCGCTGAGGACCGGACGACGTGACCGAGCACCCGGTCGTCCTCGCCTCGGCGTCGCCGGCGCGGCTCGGTCTGCTGCGCGCCGCCGGTGTGCACCCGGTCGTCCGGGTGAGCCACGTCGACGAGCCGGCGCTCGAGGCGCGGCTCGCGGCCCTGGGCCGCACCGATCCGGTCGACGTCGCCTCCACCCTGGCCGAGGCCAAGGCGCGAGCTGTCGCTGACGGGATACGACGTGAGCTGCCGGGTGCGCTCGTGGTCGGGTGCGACTCGGTCCTCGACCTCGACGGCGTCGCGCTCGGAAAGCCCGCAGACGCCGAGGAGGCCGTACGCCGCTGGCGCGCGATGCGTGGTCGTGAGGGTCAGCTCCGCACCGGGCACACGGTCGTGCTGCTCGGCGACTCCGCTGCGGACGACCGGTCGGCGTCGGGCGTCGCCTCCACGCTCGTGCGGTTCGCGGACCTCGACGACGCGAGCATCGCGGCCTACGTCGCCACCGGCGAACCGCTGCGGGTCGCCGGTGCCTTCACCCTCGACGGGCTCGGGGGTGCCTTCGTCGACGGGATCGACGGCGACCCCTCCAACGTGGTCGGGCTCTCGCTGCCACTGGTGCGCCGCCTCGTCGCCGAGCTCGGCATCGCGTGGACGACGCTGTGGGGAACGGCGCCCGGCCGATCAGCGAGCTGAGCCGCCCAGGACACGGGTGAGCTCAGACCGGCGGCACGCCGTGGTGGCGACGGCTGAAGCGTCGCTCGCGTCCGGCTGCGGCGGCGAGCCGGAGCACGATCTCGCGCCGCAGCTCTCCGGGCTCGACGATCGCATCGATGACGAGGTCGCTCGCGAGCCGCAGCAGATCGACGTCCGCCTCGTACTCCGTACGCCGTTGCGCCACGAACGCCGCTCGCTCGTCGGCGTCCTCGATGGCCTCGATCTTGTTGGCGTACACCGCGTTGACAGCAGCCTCCGGGCCCATCACGGCGATGCGCGCGGTCGGCAGCGCGAGGCAGGCATCAGGGCCGAAACCTGGCCCTGCCATGGCGTAGAGGCCGGCGCCGTAGGCCTTGCGGAGCACGACCGACACCTGCGGCACGGTGGCCTCGCTCACCGCGGTGATCATCTTGGCTCCGTGGCGGATGATCCCCTGCCGCTCGACCTGTGAGCCGATCATGAATCCCGGCACGTCGGCGAGATAGACCAGCGGCACGTTGAACGCGTCGCACCACCAGATGAACCGTGCCGCCTTGTCGGCGCTGTCGCCGAACAGGACTCCACCCCTGACCGCGCTGTTGTTCGCGACGATGCCCACCGGAGCGCCCTCCATCCGGGCGAAGCCGGTGACGAGCTCACCGGCGAACAGCGGCTTGACCTCGAAGAACGACTCATGGTCGACGAGCGCCTCGACGACGACGCGCACGTCGAACGGCTTGCTCTCCGGCATCGGCACCAGGTCCGCCGTGAGCTCCCGCGCCGGCGGCTCGGCCTCGTAGCGCGGTGGCTGCTGGCGCCAGGAGCCTGGCAGGTAGGAGAACACGAGCTTGGCCTGCTCGATGGCGTCGTGGTCGTCGTGCGCGAGGTTGTCCCCGCACCCCGAGACCGTGGCGTGCATGCGCGCGCCGCCCATCTCCTCGAGCGTCACCTTCTCGCCGACGACCATCTCGGCCATGCGCGGGCTGCCGAGGTACATCGAGGCATTGCCCTCGACCATGATCACGACGTCGCAGAACGCGGGGATGTAGGCGCCGCCCGCGGCGGACGGCCCGAACAGGGCACAGATCTGGGGGACGCGGCCGGAGAGGGCGACCTGGTTGTGGAAGATCCGACCCGCACCGCGACGTCCGGGGAACAGGTCGACCTGGTCGGTGATGCGGGCTCCTGCGGAGTCGATGAACCAGAAGATCGGCAGCTCGTCGCGCAACGCCGCCTCAGTGATCCGGACGATCTTCTCCACGGTGCGTGCCCCCCACGACCCCGCCTTGACCGTCGGGTCGTTGGCCACGACGAGGACCGCACGTCCGTCCACGGTGCCTCGACCGGTCACGACGCCGTCGGCCGGGAGCCCATCGGCTAGGGCGTTGGCGAGCTGGCCGTCCTCGACGAACGATCCGGCGTCGACGAGCGCGGCGATGCGCTCGCGGGCGTGGAGCTTGCCCTGCCCAGCGAGCTTCGCCGCCGCCGCCGCGGTCACGCTCAACGTCGCTGCTCGTGCCGCCCGGATGGCGTCCTCGCCCATGCCGACCTCCTGAGTAACATTAACGTTGACGTGAACGTTAAGATACCGGCTGACCGGGGCTGCACGCCACCCCCGACCCAGGAGGACACCGTGGCCAGCGAGAGCTACACCGTCGGCGAGCTCGCGGCCGAGCTCGGTGTCACCACCCGCACGCTGCGCTTCTACGAGGAGGCCGGCATCGTCACCCCGGCCCGCACCGGCTCCGGGGCTGCCCGCTCCTACGACGCCCGCGACCGGGCCAGGCTGGTCCTGGCACTGCGCGGCAAGCGCTTCGGCATGTCTCTGGCCGAGATCCGCGAGATCGTCGACATGTACGACGCCGAGCCCGGCGAATCGGGGCAGATCCACCGGCTGCTCGCCTCCCTGGAGGCCGTGCGCCTCGACCTGCTGGCGCGCAGGACCGAGCTGACCCGCACCCTGCGGGAGGTCGACGAGGTCACCCGGCGCTGCGAGGCCCGCCTCGCCGAGCTGGCCGCCACGTCACGAACGTCACGTCGCCGAGGATCGGCCCCGACCCACGCGCGACCCGGTCGTTCTGGCAGGCTCGGAGGAGCACGCCCGGACACCTCGAACCAGGCCTCAGGAGCACAGCAGCGATGACCATTGCCAAGGTCCTCATCGCCAACCGCGGTGAGATCGCCGTCCGCGTCGCCCGGGCCTGCCGAGACAGCGGTATCGCCAGCGTCGCGGTGTACGCCGACCCCGATCGCGATGCGCTGCACGTCAAGGCCGCCGACGAGGCGTACTCGCTCGGCGGTGCCACCGCGGCGCAGACCTATCTCGTGGTCGACAAGCTGCTCGACGTCGCCCGTCGCAGCGGCGCTGACGCCGTGCACCCCGGCTACGGCTTCCTCTCCGAGAACGCCGACTTCGCCCAGGCAGTCATCGACGCCGGGCTCACCTGGATCGGTCCGCCGCCCGACGCGATCCGCTCGCTGGGCGACAAGGTGTCGGCGCGTCACATCGCGCAGCGCGCAGGCGCCCCTCAGGTCGAGGGCACGCCCGACCCGGTCGAGACGGCCGAGGAGATCCAGGAGTTCGCCCGCACCCACGGCCTTCCGATCGCCATCAAGGCGGCCTTCGGCGGCGGCGGTCGCGGGCTCAAGGTGGCCCGCAACCTCGAGGAGATCCCCGAGCTGTTCGACTCCGCGGTGCGTGAGGCGATCGCCGCGTTCGGTCGCGGCGAGTGCTTCGTCGAGCGCTACCTCGACAACCCTCGGCACGTCGAGACCCAGGTGCTCGCCGACCAGCACGGCAACGTCGTCGTCGTGTCGACCCGCGACTGCTCGCTGCAACGCCGGCACCAGAAGCTCGTCGAGGAGGCGCCCGCGCCGTACCTCTCCGAGGCTCAGCTCGCCGAGCTCTACCGGGCATCGAAGGCGATCGTGAAGGAAGCCGGCTACTACGGCGCGGGCACCTGCGAGTTCCTCGTCGCCGTCGACGGCACCATCTCCTTCCTCGAGGTCAACACCCGCCTCCAGGTCGAGCACCCGGTGTCCGAGGAGGTCGCGGGCATCGACCTCGTGCGCGAGCAGTTCCGGATCGCCAACGGCGAGGAGCTCGGATTCGACGACCCGCCCTTGCGTGGGCACTCCTTCGAGTTCCGGATCAACGGCGAGGACCCCGGCCGCTCGTTCCTGCCCGGCCCCGGCGTGCTCACCGTGTGGAACCCGCCGTCAGGACCCGGCGTACGGCTCGACGCCGGCTTCCAGGCAGGCGACGTCATCGGTGGCAACTTCGACTCCCTGCTCGCCAAGCTGATCGTCACCGGGCGCACCCGCACGGAGGCGCTCGAGCGCTCGCGACGCGCGCTCGACGAGTTCCAGATCGAGGGCATCGCGACCGCGCTGAGCTTCCACCGGGTCGTGGTGCGCGACCCCGCGTTCGCCACCGACGACGCCACCCCGTTCTCCGTGCACACCCGGTGGATCGAGACCGAGTTCGACAACCAGATCCCGGCGTACTCGGGCGTCGCGGTCGACGTGTCGGAGCCCCAGGAGCGACAGACCCTCACGGTCGAGGTCGGTGGCAAGCGGCTCGAGGTCGTGCTGCCCGGCGGCATCGCGCTCGCCGGCGGTAGCGGCGGCGGGCCGAAGAAGGCTCCCAAGCGCAGCGCGAAGAAGTCCGGCGGCGCCGCGTCCGGTGACACCGTCTCTGCGCCGATGCAGGGCACGATCGTCAAGGTCGCCGTCGAAGAGGGCCAGACCGTCGCCGCGGGTGACCTCGTGGTGGTGCTCGAGGCGATGAAGATGGAGCAGCCGCTCACCGCGCACAAGGCCGGGACGGTCACCTCGCTGTCGGCCGAGGTCGGCGCCACGGTGCCCAGCGGCACGGTCCTGCTGGAGATCAAGGACTGACCGGCGGGAGGCCGGGCGCCCGTCCGACCCGATCGTGGGTGAGGATGGAGCCATGAGCCCGATCAGCACGCGCCGCCCGAACCGCACCGTCCGCGCCACGCTGGGTGGGGTGGTCCTCGGGGTGATCGTGGCCCTCTCGACCTCGCTGGGCCTCGCGGGCGTCGCCGCTGCCGACACGACCGTGTCCGAGGCGGCGGCAGCACTTCGGAGTGGGGAGTCGGTCTTCGTCGCACCCGACGCCGACCCGGGCATGGGCGGCGCCGAGGCCGACCAGCTGCGGGCGCAGATCGCGGGCACCGGC